>NZ_LSJW01000055.1:0-18934 GCF_001557335.1 Microbacterium sp. CCH5-D1 | reverse complement strand
CCGTATTCGTTCGAGATGTGCCACATCGCGAGCCCCGGGTGCTCGCCGTAGCGCTCGGCCATGGCTCTGGCCATACGGGCGACGTTCTCGCGCCAGATCGGGGATGAGGGGCAGTAGGTCTGGCGGGATCCGAACTCGAGCCGGTGGCCGTCGGCGTCCCACGGCGCCATCTCGGGGTGCGCGCGCAGCAGCCACGACGGCGGAGTCGCGGTGGCGGTGGCGAGGTCGATCGCGATGCCCGCTTCCCACAGCAGGTCGATGATGCGATCGAGCCAGGCCCAGTCGAAGACGCCCGGCTCCGGCTCCAGCTGCGGCCAGCTGAAGATCGGCAGGCTCACCATGTTCACGCCGGCTTCACACATCAGACGGATGTCTTCGTGCCAGGTCTCTTCCGACCACTGATCGGGGTTGTAGTCGCCGCCGTAGGCGAGGGCGTCGAGGCGGACGCGTCGGGTGGGCTGGTCGCCACCGGGTGCGGGCACGAAGTCTCCTCTCTGAGTCATCACCGGCTGATCCCGACCGGGCACTGGTGCAAATCCGGGATCGGCTGTATTCTGTATACACACACTAAGACGTCGTCAGAGGCCCGTCAACCCATAGGCTGACGGGCAGGCGGCAGAAGAGGGGATGCATGGCGATCGAACGCAAGAACCTGCGCTCGCAGGTTCGGCAGGAGCTGCTGACCCGCATGCGCGCCGGACTCGTACAGCCCGGCGAGGGCATCAACGAGGTGCAGCTCGCCACCGAACTCGGCGTCAGCCGCACCCCGCTCCGCGAGGCGCTCATCGCCCTCGAATCCGAAGGACAGATCGAGAGCGAGAACGGCAAGGGCTTCCGCTTCGTCCCGCTCAGCGCCTCGGAGTTCCGCGACCTCGCCCCCGTGATGGCGGCACTCGAGAGCCTCGCGCTCGAGCTGAGTCCGCCCGACGAGCTGCGTCGCATCGGGGCGCAGCTCAAGGAGATGGCCGACGCCTTCGCCGACGAGCTCGTCGAGCATCAGCTCGTTATCACCAAAGACGACGAGTGGCACAGCATGATGCTGTCGGCCTGCCCGAACGCGCGCCTTCTCGCCGTGATCGACAACGTGCGCAGCTCGTTCCACCGCTACGAGTCGCTCCTCGTGCCCGAAGACGTCAAGGTCGAACGCGTCGCCGCCGAGCACGCCGAGATCGCCCGGCACCTCGCCGACGGCGACATCCCCGGCGCCGTCGAAGCGCTCAAGCTCAACTGGATGCACGGCATGCAGCGCATCCTCGACAACGCCACGAGCTCTTACTTCACGGCGTAGTCCTGCTCCACCCGCACGTCCTTCTGTTCCCATCCGGACGCGACTCTTCCTCGCTCCGAGCACCCTCCGCGGAGTACCGTCTGAACCAGTACGCCTGACGCGCAGGGTCGCATCCACCGACAGGAGCAAGATCATGGCCGTGATTTCCCGAGGTTTCGGCGCTCGACGCAGGGAGAGCACCCCGGAACTCCCGCCAGGGCAGTACCTCACCGAGGACTTCCCCGTGCTCTCCGCAGGGCCGACACCGAACATCCACATGTCGGAGTGGAGCTTCGGCATCCGCAACGAGGTCGGCGAGGTCGCCTCCTGGACGTGGGATCAACTGCACGAGCTGCCCATCGAAGACGTGCACACCGATATCCACTGCGTGACGCGATGGTCGAAGCTCGGCACCTCCTGGCGCGGAGTCTCTCTCGACACGCTCTTCGAGGGGATCGACACCGCCGCCTCCTTCGCGATGGCCCATTCCTACGGCGGGTACACCACGAACATCCCCCTCGACGATCTGCTGGGCGGGCAGTCGTGGATCGCATTCGAGTTCGAGGGTGAGCCGCTCGCCCCGGAGCACGGCGGCCCCGCCCGCCTCATCGTGCCGCACCTCTACTTCTGGAAGAGCGCGAAGTGGCTCAGGGCACTCACCCTGATGGAGGAGGACGCCCCGGGCTTCTGGGAGCAGAACGGCTACAACATGCACGGCGATCCGTGGACGGAGGAACGCTATTGGTGACGGTCGGCGGCTGGCGTGAGGCGCGGGTGACGGGCGCGCACGCGGAGACCGATTCGGCCCGCACGATCCGACTCAGCGTGCCGGGCTGGCCGGGGAGCGATCCAGGACAGCACGTCGATATCCGGCTCACCGCCGAAGACGGCTACCAGGCGGTCCGCTCCTACTCGCTCGCCTCTTTCGGCGACAGCGAGACGATCGAACTCGCGGTCGACGAGATCCCCGACGGGGAGGTCTCCCCGTACCTGGTGCGGGACGTCCGCGTCGGCGATGAGCTCGAGGTGAAGGGCCCACTGGGGAGATACTTCGTGTGGCGTCCGGAAATCCCCGGTCCCGTGCAGCTCATCGCCGGCGGATCCGGCATCGTGCCGCTGATGTCGATGGTGCGGGCGGCTCAGGCCGCAGGGGCGACCGACTCGGTGAGGTTGCTCTACTCGGTGAGGGCTCCGCACGACGCCCTCTACCGCAGTGAGCTCGAGGCAGCACCCGCAGGGGCCGCCGCGGATGTGCGATGGGCGTTCACCCGTTCTGCTCCTGACGGATGGGTGGGCGCTGTCGGGCGCGTCACCGAAGAGGTGCTCCGAGATGCCACCTGGCCAGCGGAACGCGCTCCCCTGGTCTTCGCGTGCGGGCCCACCGGGTTCGTCGAACATGTGGCCGACCTGCTGGTCGGCCTCGGGCATGCACCGGAACGTGTGCGCACCGAACGATTCGGAGGAAAGTGATGGATGCTGCCGCCCCCGCACAGACCGTCGACGGAAACGCGATCGCCGGCATGCTCTGGGACCTCTTCGGCGCCGACGTCACCGCACTGGTCGGCACCTGCGGCGGTTGCGGCGCGCTCGCGGCCCTCGCCGAGACCGTGGTCGAGCTCGATCGCCACGCCGCCATCGTGCGGTGCCGCACCTGCACCCGCACACTCTTCACCGTGCTGCAGTCCCCCGACGGCACGTCGATGCGCGTCGGGCTGCTGCACGCGGTCCACTCCTCCGGTTAGCGCCCCGGGGCACCGCGCTCCCGATGACGGGAGCCCGTCATCGATCTCCCGACGGGAACGACGCATCCAGCTTCTTCGCCAACTGGTGGTGGGCGTAGGGCGAGTCGGAGAAGGGCGCGACCGGTTCATATCCGAGTCGCTGGTAGAGCCGGTGCGCCTCGACGAGGTCGCGACGCACGGTCAGCCGGAGAGTGTGCAGGCCGCGCTCGGCACTCATCGATTCGAGTTCCTTGATCAGGGAGCGGCCGACACCACGCCCGCGCGCGGCGGGGGCGATGTACACCCGCGTGATCTCGCCTGCTCCCGGTCCGACGAATCGAACGCCTCCGCAGCCGACCGCCTGCGCGCCGTCTCGAACGACGAGCAGGAACCCGGTGTCATCCCGGAGGTCGTCGCTCGGGTCGCTCTCCATCTCCTGCTCCACCTCCGCCGCCGTGGCCGGCCGATCCCAGTACCGCCCGATGACTTCCGCGAAGAAGGACTCCAGGATCCCTCGACCTTCCGGCGAGCGCGGGTCTTCGAGCGTGATCGTGCGCGGTTCGTGCATCACAACAGCTAACCAGGCCCCGGCGTGGCGGAACGACGCCGAAGGCGCTCAGCTGAGCTGTACGGCGAGGTCGATGAAGAGCGCAGCCGACCAGCCGAACGCGGTCGTCGCCGTGCGGGCCTTCCGACCTGTGTGCGGGTTGAAGTACTCGTGCGGACCACCGCCGTGGATCACCAGCGCAACGGTCTGCTCCCGCAGCTCCCGCGCCCGCTCGGCGTAGCCCGACGCCTCGAGCCCTTCCGCGATGAGCGTGCTCGTGTTGACCCACACCGGGCCACGCCACATGCGCTCGTCCGAGAAGTCCGGGTCAGAGGCCGCGACCGTGGGCAGACCCCAGGGCAGGCGGAAGCGTTCGGGGTCGTCGACGGCTGCGCGCAACACCTCGGCGATCGACGTCGGCAGCGTGCCCGTGAGCAGCGGCATCAACCCGACGACGGTGTCGCTGAGCTGCGGCTCCCCTCCGCCGAACGCGAGGAAGCGAGCACGCTCGGGATCCCACATGCGCAGCAGCAGCTCCTGCGTGGCGACAGCCCGCTCCCGGTACCGCGACACGTCGGCATCCGGCTCGTACCTCTCCAGCAGCGACGCGAGTTCCCGATCCTGGCGCACGAGGTACGCCCCGAGGTCGGGGGCCGCGGTCGGCAACGGACCGTCGAAGATCGGGCTGTCGTCGAGGCCGGAGGAGTACGGGTGACCGTACTCGGGCATCCCGTCGTGGTCGAGGTCGCTTCCCGCGAACCACCAGTCCTGCGAGCGGGCGATGCGCGCCAGCTGCGTCCTCGCGTAGTCGGGGGCGTCCTCGGCCTCGAGCACCTTGCGCAGCGCCCAGGCGGCGAGCGGCGGCTTCGTCAGCGGCACCGGGGCACTCGGATCGGCGATCTGCGAGCCGGCGCGACGCAGGTTGGCGCGGTCACTCTCGGGCAGATCATCGCTGGTGGCCAGCACCCCGAGCTCGTGCACCAGGTCAGGCAGCTGCCCGTCGGACTGGGCGAACCGGAAGGCGAGGTCGAGCTGTTCGCGTGCGAGCTCCGGGTCGCCGTGTCGCAACCCGACGGCGATGAAGTACGCATCCCACTGCCACAGGCCGACATATCCGATCTTCGACGGGACGATCGCCCTGGCGTCGCCGAGAGAGGGCAGCTCGACGACGTTCGCCCCGAGCACCCACCAGCAGAACGCGGTCATCTCCTGCAGGTCGTCGCGCACGGTCGGGCACTTCGCGAACCAGTCGGCCCAGACCTCCTCCGTCGCGGCGAGCGCGGCAGCATGGTCGCCGGGCTCGACGACGACGGCACGATCGGCATCGATGCGGAGTCGAAGTCCGTCACCGAGCGGATGCTCATCCACACGCCCGTCCGGTCGCCGCAACCGCACCCGCAACCCGGGTTCTCCCCCGAGGCTCAGCGTCGACGGATCGGCGAACGTCAGCGTCGCCGCCGCATCACCGAACGTCACCCGCGCCGGGAGCACGTCGGTCACCGGAAGCACCGCTCCCGCGGCATCCACCACAACGAGCGCGTCCAGCACACGGCACTCCGACAGCCGCCTCTCGTACTCCGAGGTGTGCACGCGCACGCCCTCCCCGTGCTCCGCGCGGAACACGAGCACCCGTGAGCGGGGCAGGGTGAACGGGGCGGTGACGAGGTCGAGGCGACGCCCGGCGAGTGCTGCAGCATCCGTCATCATCGTCCTCCCAGTCCCGACGCAGCCATGCTGTTGAGGATCTTGCGCTGACCGATCACGAACACGATCAGCATCGGCACGGTGGCGATCGCGGAGGCCGCCATCACGAGTCCGTAGTTGACCGACCCCTGCTGGCTCTCGAACGCGTTCAGCAGCAGCGGCACCGTGAACAGGTCGGGCGAGTTCAGCAGCACCAGCGGGAACAGGAAGGCATTCCACACGTCGAGCGCCACGATGATGCTGAGGGCTGCGAGACCGGGCTTGAGGTTCGGGAGCACGACGCTCCAGAAGATGCGCCAGCGGCCGGCGCCGTCGACGATGGCCGCCTCTTCGAGCTCGCGCGGCAGCGCCAGCACGAACTGACGCATCAGGAACACCGCGAACGGGTTCGCCATGATCCCCGGCACGATCAGCGCGAGATGCGAGTCGACCCAGCCGAGGTTCGACATCAGCAGGTAGAACGGGATCAGCGTCACCTGCTTCGGGATCATCTGCGTCGCCAGGAAGACGATGAAGAGCACCTTGCTGCCGCGGAATCGGATGCGCGCGAACGCGTAGCCGGCCATCGAGGCCGTGAGCAGGGTGCCCACCACCACGAGGATCGCGATGTAGGCGCTGTTCAGGTAGGCCTGCCCGAACGGCACCGCGTTCCACGCCTCGGTGTAGTTGTCGAAGGTCCAGGGGTCTGGCAGGAACTGCAGGGGGTTCTTCAGCAGCTGCGGCAGCGTCTTGAACGAGGTCAGCAGCATCCAGATGAACGGGAACACCATCGCGATCCCGGCGATGACGAGCACGACGTGCAACGCGGTCGAACCGAGCCGGCGGCGCGCGCGATCGGCGGCAGGACCACCACGGCCACGCGAACGGTAGCCGGGCGCGGTGATCGCGACGGTGGAGTCGGTCGCCGGAGCGGGGCCGGTGAGGGGAGGCGTCTGGATGCTCATGCGGGGTCATCCTCGTAGTGGACGAACTTCTTCTGCGCGCCGAACTGCACCGCGGTGATGACGAGGGTCAGCACGAGCAGGATGATGCTCGCGGCACTGGACGGACCGAACTCGAACCGCCCGAAGCCCAGATCGAAGATGTGGTAGACGATCGTGCGGGTCGCGTTATCGGGGCCCGCGTCCTGCACGAGCACGTAGACCGTGTCGAATGTCTGCAGGGAGGAGATGAACGCGACGACCGACGAGAAGAACACGATCGGCGAGAGCAGCGGCAGACGGATGCTGGTGAACAACCGCCAGGGACCGGCGCCATCGATCCGTGCGGCCTCGATCACCGAGGGCGAGATGTTCTGCAGCCCGGCGAGGAAGATCACCACGTTCAGGCCCATCGACGACCAGATCGTGACGATGCAGACGGCCAGGAGGGCGAGCTTCGGATCCTGCAGCCAGTCGGGAGGGGTGACCCCGAAGACCTTCGAGATCGTCGTGGAGAGCAGGCCGTCGGAGCGGAACATCTGCTGCCAGATCATCGCCACGGCAACCGTCGAGGTCACCACGGGCGCGAAGAACAGGATCAGGTAGAGCGTGCGCGTCTTGAGCTTCTCGAGCGCGACCGCGACGATCACCGAGAGGCCGAGACCGATGGGGACCGTGACGATCGCGATGATGAGCGTGTTGATGATCGCTCGCCACAGCAGCGGATCCGTCAACTGGTCGGCGAAGTTCGCGAACCCCACCCACGTGAGGTCGGACAGACCGTCCCAGTCGGCGAACGCCAGCACCAGGCTGGCGGCGAACGGCAGGACGACGAACAGGCCCATGCCGATCAGCTGCGGGCCGACGAAGACGTACCCCCACCGCCGATCACGGCGGCGCCAGAGCGCCTCCTTGCGCAGGGGCGGGGCGGATGCCGCAGGGGTGGCCTGCGGCATCCGCCCGTTCTCAGTGACAGTGCTCACGCCTACTTCTCCGACCGGTCCTTGACCACGTCGGCGATCGTGTCGAGGGTGGCCTGCGCGTCGGTCTTGCCCTGGTAGAGCTTCAGGAACTCGTCCGCGATCGCGGTCGGCAGGCCAGGCACGCGCGCCTCGGCGGGGTAGTCCTCGAATCCGATGTCACGCATGTCGAGGAAGGTCTGCGCATGCGCGGGGTAGTCGCCCTCGAGCACCACATCATCGGCGCCCTTGATCGACGGGACGGCATTGCCGCCGCCCTGCAGACGGAAGGTCTGCCCCTCCGCCGAGAGGAACTCGGTCCAGAACGTGAACGCGGCGTCCTTCACCTTGGTCTTGCCGTTGATGGCGAGGAAGCTGGTCGCGACTCCGGTCGGAGCGGCTTCGCCGTCGGGAGTCGGCCACTGCACGATGTCGTAGCTGTCCTGCTCGCCCGTCGCGCTCACCGTGCCGATCGTGTAGCGGCCCTGCACGAAGAAGCCGGCCTTGTGCGTCACGAACACGCTGTCGGCCCCGGCACCGTCCGGCAGGGTGTCCGCGACGACGAAGGTGCCGTCTTCGAACAGGTCGCCGAGCTGCTGCACGGACTCGACGGTGTCGGCATCCTTGTTCGCCACGAACGCGCCCGATTCGTCGTACGGGGCGTCGAGACCCTGCGACGACAGCCAGCTCCAGTGTGTCGCCCAGTAGTTCCAGTACATCGTTCCGGTCAGGCCCGCATCGTGGAGCTTCTTGTTCATCTCGAGGAACTTGTCGGTCGTCCACTCGCCGTTCTCGGCCAGGGTCGCCGGGTCCTCGGTGATGCCGGCGGCGGCGAGCGCCTGCTTGTCGTACCAGAACACGTCGGGGTTCGAGTCGTTCGGGGCGGCGTACACCTCGCCGTCGTTCTCGGCAGCGCCGAAGAGCCCGGGGAAGAAGTCGTCCTTCTTCGTCTTGCTCTCCTTCGAGTCCATCAGGTCGCTGAGCGGCATGAGCCGGTTCGAGTCGACGAACTGGCCGATCTTGTCGTCGCCCACGTAGAACACGTCGGGGGCGGTGTTGCTGGTGAGCTGAGCGAGCAGCTTGGAGTGGTAGTCGCCGTAGTCCGCCACGGGCTGCAGCTTGACCTTGATGTCGGGGTGGCGCTCCATGAAGTCCTTGTTGAACTCCTCATAGCGGGTGAGCTCGTCGGCCGTGCCCCAGGTCGACCAGACGACGGTGGCGTTGCCGTCGGCGTCGACGCCTCCACCGCCTCCTCCACCTCCACCGCTGCACGCGGCGAGTCCGAGTGCCAGAGCGCCGGCGGCCCCCAGTGCCAGAAACCGCGTCACGTTCGCACGTGCCATCTCGCTACCTCTTTCATCATTGGAAGATCAGGTCGGGAACACCCTTCGGGCGTACTGGTATTCTGTATACAGAACGCAATCCTGTCAAGGAATGGTGGTGGGGACCGCGCCATCGAGACCATCCCGTGACGAACGAGCGGGGCATGACGCAGACTGGCTCCATGACCGATCCTGATCCGCACCTGATCGACCCCGCGCTCCTTCCGACGCCGTTCACCGCCGCGGAGATCCGCGACGCCATCGGAAACGGCACGACGATCCACCTGCTCCTGGAAGGTCCGGACGGCCCGCTCGGCGAGCACGTCAACCGCTATCACGACGTGGACGACGAGGGTGCGACGCTCGACCGCTGGTCGATCGAGGACCCGAAGGCGGTCGTCTCGAACCGGGTGACCTGGCTCGAACTCCAGGGCCACTCCGCGTTCGATCCCGAGACCACGAGTGTGTCGACGGTGAGCCTGACGACTCCCCTCGGCGCGCTGACCTGCCGCAGGTACGACACCGTCGACGGTGTCTTCTGGTTCTCGGTCGACCACCCCGGCATGCCGGTGCAGTTCGAATCCGACGGCCTGCGCACGACAGTGCTGAGCATCGAGCGCGACTGAGACGAGGACCGCGAGGGGCGAGCGCTGCCCGCAGGGCTCTCGCGGATACAGGCCAACACGCGAGAACTGGCCGTCCTGCGTCGGAACTGCCTGTTTCGACGCGTCTGCCTGATCCCGCGCGCGGCTGACCGCGCCGGGAGTGGGACGCTCCCGAACGTCGGCACCCCGGCGTAGGGTCGCACCATGAGCAGCACAGCATCCGGAGAACGTCATGGAGTGGTCCCCTCCTATCTGCTCGCGCGTCTGGCCGAGTCTGGCCGCTTCCCGAAGGCCGCAGCTGCCGCGCGACAGACCCTGACCGCCGGGCGTCCGCCGTTCCGCGCCCGCATCGACCTGTCGATCGACGAGAACGGCGATCTCGTCGCGCAGCTGTCCGACGCCCCCAACCGCACCATCAGCGACGCGGGCAACACTCAGCAGCTGCCCGGCGCTGTCGTGCGCGGCGAAGACGACGCCCCGGTCGAAGACACCGCGGTGAACGAGGCCTACGACGGACTCGGGGCCACCTTCGAGATGCTCCTGGCGGCGTTCGGCCGCAACTCCCTCGACGACGCTGGAGCCCCGCTGGATGCGACCGTGCACTACGGCGTCGATTATGACAACGCGTTCTGGGACGGCGAGCGCATGGTCTTCGGCGACGGAGACGGCGAGGTGTTCCAGCACTTCACCGGCTCGCTCACCGTCATCGGCCACGAGCTCGCCCACGGCGTGGTGCAGCACACCGCCAACCTCGAGTACCAGGGGCAGCCCGGCGCCCTGAACGAGTCGATCGCCGATGTGTTCGGCGCCCTGACCGAGCAGTACGCCCTCGGCCAGACGGCCGACCAGGCGACCTGGCTCATCGGCGCCGAGATCTTCACCGATGCGGTCGAAGGCGCGGCGCTGCGCTCGATGATCGCGCCCGGCACCGCCTACGACGACGACGAACTCGGCCGCGATCCGCAGCCCGACCACATGAGCGGCTTCGTCCGCACCACGGAAGACAACGGCGGGGTGCACATCAATTCCGGCATCCCCAACCGTGCGTTCGCCCTCTTCGCCACCGACCTCGGCGGCAACGCCTGGGAGCGCGCGGGAACCGTCTGGTATCGCGCCCTCACCGGAGGCCTGTCGAGCACCGCGAACTTCACGCAGTTCGCCGACGCCACCGTCGCCGCGGCCACGACCATCGATGCCGCCACAGCCGCAGCCGCTCGACGGGCGTGGACGACCGTGGGAGTCTATGAGGATGAGCGAGTCCCCTCCACCGACTGACGCGCAAGTCGTCATCGCGGTGGTGCGCACGGGCGGCATCGCCGGCATCCGCCGTCAGTGGCGTGTGGAAGCGGAACCCGACGACGCCGTGGAGTGGATCGGCCTGATCGACAGCTGCCCGTGGGACCAGGAACCGGACGGCAGCGTCGGTGCCGACCGGTTCATGTGGAGCATCCGAGCGCGCACGCCGTCCGAGAGACGCGAACGCGAGCTGCCGGACTCCGCGCTCGACGGCCCCTGGCGCGCGCTCGTCGACGCCGTGCGCGCGGCCTCCACCTGACACGCCCGGCGCGCGGCGGCATCCGATCAATCGCGTGTGAATCCGGCCCTGTCTCGGCCGCACGGGGTCACAATGGACCCCATGGGACTGTTCCAGCAGAAGCCTGAAGAAGAAGAGAACCAGTGGGTGCTGCCCTCGGAACCGCTCGAGCGCTCCGAATCGGAAGTCCTCGACACGGCACCCGTCGTCGATCCGCTGTCGATCGGACTCGGCGCAGAGACCAGCGGTGACCTGAGCTCGGTCCTTTTCCCGGTCGCCCCTCCCGTGCCGGAAGCCACCGCGACCGAGAACCGGGAGCCCCAGGACGACGACCCGGAGAAGGACTGACAGACCGGCCGGAGCCGCCGACCTCAGCCCCGCGCCTCACCCAGCCGCCAGTAGCCCGAGAACGTGATCCGGTCCTTCGAGACGCCACGGTCGACCAGGTGACGGCGCAGCTCCTGCACCGCGAGTCGCTCTCCGCACACCCACGCATAGTCGATCACCTCGGGCAGCGCAGCAGCCCGTACCGCCTGCTGCAGTCGCGCACCGGGCAGCTCACCCCGGCGCTCGACCCAGGTGACGGCGCCCGCGAGATCCTGTTTCTCCGCGGCATCCGCGATCTCGATGAAGACATGCGTCTCCGCAGCTTCCGTCGCCTCGAGGATGCGGGCGATCGCGGGTAGTGACGACTCGTCGCCGATGATCACTCGGGCGCGGGTCTCGGGCAGTGGGGCATACAAGGCCGTGCACTCGCGGATGCCGAGGGCCGACCCGGCGCGCGCTCGTCCGGCGAATCGGGTTCCTGGGCCCTCGTCGCCGTGCACGACGAAGTCGACGTCGATCTCGCGAGCCTCGGGGCGGTGGTCGCGCAACGTGTACCACCGCAGATCCGGCCGCTCCTCGTCGGGGATGGCCGCGACAGCCGCACGGATGTTCTCCGTCCCATCGTTCGCGGGCAGCACGAGCGGAACGCTCTCGTCGCGGGGCAGCAGCAGACCGAGGTACTCGTCCGGTCCCGCGGGCGCGTAGTCGGCGAACTCCGCCGCGGAGATGGTGAGCCGCCGCATGTGCGGGGTGAGATCGCGCACGGCCGTGACGCGGGCGGCGAAGACGCGAGCTCCGGAACGGCGAGGACGCTGTGGAGGACGGACGCGGTCGATGGTGTGCTCAGCCACGCCGAGCCCCCTCTCTCCAGAGCAGCCACAGGAAGAATGCGCCGCCGACGGTGATGGTGACGACGCCGACCGGGATCGGCGCCGGGAAGATGTTCTGCGCGAGCAGGTCGCTCGTGAGCAGCAGCAGCGCCCCCACGAGCCCCGAGGCGAGGAAGCTCGTCGCACCGGTCAGACGCCGGGCGATGTGCGGGGCGATCAGCGCGACGAACGAGATCGGCCCGGCCGTGGCGACGGCGACCGCCACGAGCAGGGTCGCGGCGACGAGCAGGATCCATCGCGCCCGCACCGTCCGCACGCCCAGTGCGGTCGAGACACTGTCGCCGAGTGCCATCATCCGCGCAGCCGGCGCCGCCCAGACGAGGAGCGGGATGATCAGGAGCAACGCGATCAGCGCAGGCAGCAGATCACCCCATCCCCGGCCCTGCAGCGATCCGATCAACCAGGTCTGCGCCGTGGTCGCGCTCGCGACGAACACCTGCGTCAGCACGTAGTCGACCACGGCCATGGCGGTGGCCGACAGCGCGACACCGGTGAGGATCAGCTGCACGCCGTGGAGCCCGGAACGCGCGGTGAACACGACGATCACGCCCGCGATCACGAGGGAACCGATGACCGCTCCGAGGGCCGCCTGCGCCAGGGATCCGCCCAGCACGAGCATCACGACCACCGCGCCGACCGAGGCACCGCTGCTGATGCCGATCACGTCGGGGCTGGCGAGCGGGTTGCGGGTCAGGCTCTGGAACACGGCCCCGGCGACGGCCAGGCTCGCGCCGACGACGATCGCGACGAGGCTTCGCGGCAGGCGGCGCCCGAGGACGAAGAACTCGTCGAGTCGCTCCGGCGGGCGACCGAGGAGCGTCTCGATCAGTGCGGCCGGGGTGACGATGTACTCGCCGATCATGAGCGCGGCGACCAGCAGCACCAGCAGGACGCCGGCGAGGATGCCGCACACGAGGGCCGTGCGATGGCTGAACCGGAAGGACCAGCGCTCTCCGCGGAGGACACGGTCGTCGGACGTCAGCGCGACGGTGCGCAGGCTCATGAGATCCCCGCCGTCCGCCTGCCGACCACGAAGGCGATGAGCAGCGGGCCGCCGATCAGAGCCGTGACGATGCCGACCTGCACCTCGCCGCCTCCGCCGATCACGCGGCCGAGGGTGTCGGCCAGAAGCAGCATCGCCGGGGCCGCGAGCAGCGACAGCGGCAGCACGATGCGGAGGTCGGGTCCGACGAGGCGACGGAGCAGATGCGGGATGACGAGACCGACGAACGCGATGGGACCGGCGATCGCGGTCGCCGTGCCGCACAGCAGCGTGACGGCGAGGAGCACGAGCGCGCGCACGACACCGGGCTTCACCCCGAGGGCGATCGCGCTGTCGTCGCCGAGTGCCATCAGGTTCAGTGCGGGCCCGAGCAGCAGAGCGAGGATCACGCCGACGATGATGAAGACGACCAGCGGCAGCGCTTCTTCCACAGGTCGGGCGGTGAGGGAGCCGACTCGCCAGAAGCGGAACGCGTCGAGCACCGTCTCATCCGTCAGCACGATCGCTTGCGAGAGCCCGGCCAGGATGGCCGAGAACGCGACGCCGGCGAGGATCAGTCGCACGGGCGAACCGGAGGCGAACCGGGTGCCCGAGAACCAGAAGATCACCGCAGAAGCGAGAGCGGCTCCGGCGAGCGCGAGCCAGATCGTGCCGCCGACGCCGAGGGCGCCCAGCACGCTCATGCCGGCGACCACGCCGAACGAGGCGCCGGCGCTGACCCCCAGCATCCCGGGGTCCGCGATCGGGTTGCGGGTGAGCGCCTGCATCAGCACACCGGCAGCACCCAGCGCGACGCCGCAGATGACCGCGTTGACGGTGCGGGTCACGCGCAGCTCGCCGACGATGTTCAGGACGTTCTGGTCCCCCGTGCCGAACAGCGAGAGCACCACCTCACCGAGGGGCACGAACCGCGCACCGACGGCGAGGCTCAATGCCAGCGAGATCGCCAGCACGGCCACGACCAGGGCGATGCCGAACCACACGGGGAAGCGGGATGCCGCGAGCGGGGCACGACGACGCGCGACGACGACCGGTTCGGAACTCATATTTGGATAGCCTAACCAAACATCACTAGGGTTGTGAGACGTGAACAGACCTCATCGAACGCGCTTCCGTCCGCTCGCCACCGCTGTCGCCTCTCTGGCCGCGATCACCCTGATCGCCACAGGATGCTCGAGCACCCCCGCAGCGGAGGAATCCGCTCCCGCCACGGACACGAGCTATACCGTGGAGCACGCGATGGGCGAGACGGAGTTCGAGTCGGTACCCGAGCGGATCGTCGTGCTCGACTCCCCGCAGATGGACGCGCTGGTCGCCCTGGGCATCACTCCGGTCGGCGCACCGGAGATCGGGGCCGGACGCGGTTTCCCGGCCTACCTCGCCGATGATCTCGACGGCACCGAATCGATCGGCTTCATCGCCGAGCCCGACGTCGACGCGATCGCGAACCTCGCCCCCGACCTGATCATCGGCTCGAAGGTGCGGCACGAGGCGCTCTACGAGGAGCTGTCGGCCATCGCGCCCACCGTCTTCTCGGAGGACACCGGCACCAACTGGACCGAGCAGGCCGTGCTGACCGCCGCCGCCGTGGACCAGAGCGACAAGATGGACGAGCTCATCAAGGGCGTCGAGGACCGCGCATCCGAGGTCGGCTCGGCGGTCGAAGCCGACGGCACCACCGCATCGATCGTGCGCTTCCGCGCCGACAACTTCCGCCTGTACGGGCCCGGCACGTTCTCGGGCTCGCTGCTCACCGACATGGGGTTCGACCTGGGAGCCGACCGCGACTGGAACGAGTACTCGATGATGGAGCTCAGCCCCGAGCTCTACGAGCAGATCGATGGCGACGTGGTGTTCTACATGAGCCCCGGCGGAGACCCCACCGCGACCACGCAGGAGCGGATCACCGGACTGTGGGGCGCCCAGCCCGGCCCCTCCGGCGACAAGGCCTTCGAGGTGGAGGACGACACCTGGATGGTGGGCATCGGCGTGATCGGTGCCAACCTTGTCATCGACCAGGTCGAAGACCTGCTCGGCTGACCCCTTTCGAATCGCTCGATTGGTTCCATTCCACCCGGAAACGGAACCATTCGGGCGATTCGAACACCCGGAGGAACAATGACCACGCCGCACCCGGCACTCGAAGCCCGTGGACTCGTCGTCGCCTACGACGGCAAGGTCGTCGTAGACGGCGTCGATCTGGCGCTGCCGGAGGGGTCGTTCACCGTGATCCTCGGGCCGAACGCCTCGGGCAAGTCCACCGTGCTGCGCGCCCTCGCCCGGGTGCTGAAGCCCGAATCAGGCGACGTACTGTTCGACGGCCGCGCGCTCGGCGAGTACGGCTCCAAGGAGCTCGCCCGCAGGATGGGACTCCTGCCGCAGGACGCCATCGCCCCCGAGGGGATGCGCGTCGCCGACCTGGTCTCGCGCGGCAGGTATCCGCACCACTCCGCACTGCAGCGGTGGACGTCCACCGATGACACCGCCACGCGCGAGGCTCTCGCCGCGACCAACACCACCGACCTCGCCGAGCGCTACGTGGACCAGCTGTCCGGTGGGCAGCGGCAACGCGTCTGGGTCGCGCTCCTGCTCGCCCAGCAGACACCGGTGATGCTGCTCGACGAGCCGACGACCTTCCTCGACATCGCGCACCAGTACGAGCTGCTCGATCTGCTGCGGGGCCTCAACACGCAGGGCAAGACCGTCATCGCGGTGCTGCACGACCTCAACCAGGCGGCTCGGTATGCGGACAACCTCGTGCTCATGAAGGAGGGGCACGTGATCGCCACCGGCACCCCGTCCGAACTCATCACGGCAGAGCGCGTCGGCGACGTCTTCGGCATCGACGCGGTGGTGACACCCGATCCGGTCACCGGCACCCCGATGGTGGTCCGGCGGTGAATTCCGCGTCGTCCCCCACCGTTACGGTTGAAGGATGACGATCACCGCCGCCGCAGACGGCTCCGCCCTGGGCAACCCCGGCCCCAACGGCTGGGCCTGGTACATCGACGACGCGAACTGGGCGGCCGGCGGTTCGCCACACGGCACCAACAACCAGGGCGAGCTGCGCGCCGTGCTGGAACTGCTGCGCGCGACGGCCGGCACCGACGAGAAGCTGCTGATCGAGTGCGACAGCCGGTACGTGATCGACTCCGTGACCAAGTGGATGCCGGGGTGGAAGCGCAAGGGCTGGCGCAAGTCCGACGGCGGACCGGTGCTGAACCGCGACCTGCTGGAGGGCATCGACGAAGCCATCCGCGGCCGTGACGTCGAGTTCTCCTGGGTCAAGGGCCACGCAGGTCACCCCCTGAACGAGGCCGCCGACGAGCGGGCGAACGCGGCAGCGAAGGCGTACCAGGCCGAGCAGGAACCGCGGCGAGGACCGGGCTTCACGATGGCGACGGATGCCGGAGCTGCGGTCGCCGCCTCAGCTGCGGTCGCCGCGTCCGCCCCCTCGGCTCCGGCCTCCACTCCCACAACACCGGCGCCCGGCGCAGAGACCCTGTGGGCCGAGGCCTCCGATCTCCTCGACGGGCTGGATGCGCCGGAGGACGACCCGATCGAGCTGCGCATCCCGCTGTCGTCCGACGAGCACGCGAGGCTGCGAGACCGTGCAGAGGCTCAGGGCGTCTCGCTCGAAGAGGCGCTCCGCCGGCTGATCTGAGCGCAGTGGCGGAGGCGTACACTCGCACCATGTCGACTCCTGCCCGCACCATCGGCCGTATCTTCCTCGGCGCATCGCTCGTCTTCGCCGGCGTCTCCCACCTCACGGTGGCGCGCGAGGAGTTCCAGGCGCAGGTGCCGGAGTCGCTGCCCCTCGACCCCGACACCACGGTGCTGGCCTCCGGCGTGGCCGAGGTCGCGCTCGGTTCCGCTCTGCTGCTGGCACGCCGCCGTCGGCGCACCGTCGGCACGATCGCCGCCCTGTTCTTCGTCGCCGTGTTCCCCGGCAACGTGGCGCAGTGGATGCACCACCGCGACGGATTCGGTCTCGACACCGACATGAAGCGCTTCGTCAGACTGTTCTTCCAGCCCGTGCTCGTCGCTCTGGCGCTGTGGTCGACCCGGGAGCCGCGGCGCTGAGCGACCGTCGCGGGTGAGGGCGCCCGCTGCGGCACGGCGGCTCCTCCGAGGAGCGGTCCGTAGACTCGGCGGATGACGGAATGGGTGGTGACGCAGCGGTGAAGGCCCGCACCGTCTTCGGCCTGCTCCGCCTCGGCGCCGCCGCCGTCTGCCTCGTGGCGCTCATCCATCGACTCGCCTGGGGCCTGGCGTCGAACACCATCGCCAGCCAGAACTTCTTCGCCTATCTGACCAACCAGTCGAACATCGCGTTCGTGGTGCTGTTGAGCATCGCGGGTGTGATCGCCCTGCGCACGGCACGCGATCCGCGCTGGCTCACGGTCGCGCTGGCTCTCGTGCTGACCTGGACGATCACGGCTGGACTCGTGTTCGCCATCCTCGTCTGGCAGGCCGGGGTCCGCGGTATCCGCATCGACGTCCCGTGGTCGGATCAGGTGCTCCACTTCTGGCTGCCCGCAGTGACGGTGGCGGCATGGGCACTCGCCCCCGGGCACCGTTCCGTCCCATGGCGGGTGGTGCCGGTGACGCTCGCCTATCCCGTGCTCTGGGGCGTGTTCACGATGATCCGTGGGCCACTGATCGGCTGGTACCCCTACTACTTCCTCGACCCGCGACAGGTGAGCGGACCGCTGGAGTTCCTCGTGTCGTCCGCGATCGCCCTCGCGACGTTCGCCCTGGTCGCCTCGGTGCTCGTGCTCATCAGCCGCATGCCGCTGCCGCGAACGCTGCGCAGGGAGGGCGAGCAGAGCGCGGAGACTCCGACGGTCGTGCAGGCCTCGATAGACGAGCGCGTCGGTCAGACGTAGAGGGAGAGCGAGGCGAGGGCGGCTTCGATGGCCTCGTCCTCGTCGAGCTGCGCGAAGTCGGCGGCAGCCGCTCCGCCCACGATCCCCACGAGCACGTTCTCCCCGGTCGCGGGTCGCAGGTTGATCCAGGTCGGGATCGCCACGTCGGCACCGACAGAGTGCCAGATCGCCTCCTCGCTGTCCCAGAACGCCTCGTCCCAGCGCAGCCACACCGTCTCGATCGCGCCCATGCCGAGAGCGGAGACCGCGCCACGGTTGGAGAAGGGCAGGGGCGGGTCGAACTCGATGCTCCGGTCCTGCAGCACCCCGAGCGGCACGGTGACGACGACCCGGTCGAACGACAGCGCCTCCCCGGTACCGAGACGCACGCTCACCCCCGAGTCGTCGTACGCCAGTCTCGCGACGGGCGAGTTGAGGCCGACGGTGACGCCGTCGAGCGTCTTCTCGATGAACGGCGTGAGGTCGCCCGTCGCCGCCTTCGGGTCTCCTGTGGGCAACGGCGGCGCGAACCAGCTCGAGAGTTCGTCAGCGCCGGCTCCGGTGCGGGCAGCGAGGATCGCGAGCAATGCGGCGGTCGCGGGGTCACCAGGGTCGATACCCGCGGCGGTCAGCGCGTCGGCCACGGAGGTGTCTTCGGGAGCAGCCTGGGCCGTCGTGATCGCGGCGTCGAAAGGCTGCGGGTCGACCGGGTCGATGTCGCCGTCGGCTCCACGCCAGAGTTCGCCGGAGAGATCGACGATCCCGACCTCCCCGCTGCTCAGGCGATCGAGCACCTCGCTGTCGTCCGCGTTGAAAAGCCAGGCCCCGAGCTGCGCCGGTACGGGCCAGGAGTCGTCGAGGCGCGAGTGGACCCGCCCGCCGACACGGTCTCGTGCCTCGAAGACCGTGACCTCCATGCCGCCCTCGGCGAGGAGCGCGGCGACCGTCGCACCGGCGAGTCCTGCGCCCACCACGGCGATGCGTTCGCCCGAGGTCGCCGGGACCATGACTTCTTCGGCGGCGCGGGTGCCCGAGGCGATGGCTCCGCGCACCGTGCCGGGAGCGTCGACGTCGGTCGCCTCGCCGGCGAAGAACAGCCGCTTGCCGACGGGCCGCGACAAGGCGGAGCGGGTATCGGACAGCACACCGACCGGGGTGAAGCTGACGGCGCCGAGAGAGTACGGGTCCGTTGTCCAGGTGCTGCGCACGCTGCCGGCTGCGGCGGGGACACCGGGCGGAGGCTCCGGCTCACGCGTGCGGGTGGGGG
>NZ_LSJW01000054.1:0-17015 GCF_001557335.1 Microbacterium sp. CCH5-D1 | reverse complement strand
CGTCGGCAGCAACGTGATCGATGCCGACACCGGTATGCGCCTCGTGGGCATCCGCGGGCGGGCGATGGCTGATGCCGCGGCGCAGGAGCAGACGGGTATGAGCGCCGTGCTCGGAGGCGACGAAGACGCTCTCCTCGCGCGCCTCACCGAACTCGACCTCTCGCCCGCCAACTACAACGGCGGCGGCCAGATCGTCGTCGCCGGCGCCCTCCCCGCACTCGCCGCACTCGCGGAGGAGCCGCTCAAGGGCACCCGCGTGGTCCCGCTGCAGGTCGCCGGAGCATTCCACACGCAGTACATGGCTTCCGCCGTCACAGCCCTCCGTGACGCCGTCGCCGACGTCACGCCGGCAGATCCCGACATCACCCTGTGGACCAACCGCGACGGCTCTGCCGTCACGGACGGCCCGCAGGCGCTAAGCTTCCTCGTCGACCAGGTGTCGTCGCCGGTGCGATGGGACCTCTGCATGCAGTCGTTCGCCGAAGCCGGCGTCACCGGTGTGATCGAACTGGCCCCGGCCGGCGCTCTGGTGGGTCTCGCCAAGCGCGGCCTCCGTGGTGTCCCCACCGTCGCCGTGAAGACCCCTGAAGACCTCGATGCAGCAGTCGCGCTGCTGAACGGAGAAGCCGCATGAGCGTCACCCTCGCCCAGCTCACGGGTCCCGCGTACACGCGCATCTACTCGTACGGCGCCGCCCGCGGTGAGAACGCCGTGCCCAACGAGGACCTGATCGGCCCGATCGACTCCAGCGACGAGTGGATCCGTCAGCGCACCGGCATCGTGACGCGCGCTCGCGCCGATAAGGGCACGGACGCGATCGACCTGGCCACCGCCGCGGCTGCCGAGGCGATCGAGAAGTCGGGTGTTCCGGCAGATCAGGTCGACCTGGTGATCGTGGCGACGATCAGCAACCCGAAGCAGACCCCCTCGGTCTCGGCGATCGTCGCCGACCGCGTCGGAGCGAATCCCGCTGCCGCGTACGACATCAACGCCGCCTGCGCCGGATACGCCTACGCGATCGCCCAGGCCGATGCGCTGATCAAGGCCGGGGCCGCCCGCTACGCGCTGGTCATCGGTACAGAGAAGCTCTCCGACGTCGTCGACCCGACCGACCGCAGCATCTCGTTCCTCCTCGGCGACGGGGCGGGCGCCGCATTGATCGGTCCGAGCGACACGCCCGGCATCGCCCCCGCCGTCTGGGGATCCGACGGTTCCAAGGCCGACGCCGTGGGAATGAACGGCACCCTCACCGACTTCCGCGACGGCGTGGTTCCGTGGCCGACCCTGCGCCAGGAAGGCCCCACCGTCTTCCGCTGGGCGGTCTGGGAGATGGCGAAGGTCGCGCGCGAGGCACTGGACAAGGCGGGTGTGGAGCCGGCCGACATCGCCGCCTTCATCCCCCACCAGGCCAACATGCGGATCATCGACGAGTTCGCCAAGCAGCTGAAGCTGCCGGAGACCACGGTCATCGCGCGCGACATCGAGACCACGGGCAACACCTCGGCTGCGTCCATCCCCCTGGCCAGCCACCGTCTGATGGCCGAGCACCCCGAGCTTTCTGGTGGACTCGCGCTGCAGATCGGATTCGGTGCGGGACTCGTGTTCGCCGCACAGGTCGTCGTCCTTCCCTGAGAATGCGCTGACTTTCCCTAGACTGTTCCACGGTTCCGAAAACAACCCGCAAGAAAGAGGAAGACCACATGGCTTTCACCAACGACGAGGTCCTCGCTGGCCTCGCAGAGCTCATCACCGACGAGACCGGCATCAACGCTTCCGAGGTCGCCCTCGAGAAGTCGTTCACGGACGACCTCGACATCGACTCCATCTCGATGATGACGATCGTCGTCAACGCCGAGGAGAAGTTCGGCGTCACCATCCCCGACGACGAGGTCAAGAACCTCAAGACCGTCGGCGACGCCGTCAACTTCATCGTCGCGGGCCAGGAGTAATCCCGGCAGGATGCCACCCCCGCACCTCGCGGGGAGTGGCATCCGCCGACCTGCCCTCTCACCCGTTCGACTTCGTTTCGACAAGGAACCACACCCCATGACCAAGCGCATCGTCGTCACCGGCATCGGCGCCACCTCCGCCATCGGCGGCACGGCCCCGGAGAACTGGACGAACCTGCTTGCCGGCATGTCCGGCACCCGCACGCTCGAACACGACTGGGTGCAGCAGTACGAGCTGCCCGTCACGTTCGCCGCCGAGGCGATCGTCCGCCCGGAAGAGGTTCTCCCCCGGCATGAGGCCAAGCGCCTCGACCCCTCGTCGCAGTTCGCGTTGATCGCGGCGCGCGAAGCCTGGGAGGATGCAGGTTCCCCCGAGGTGGCTCCCGAACGGCTCGGCGTCGACTTCGCCACCGGGATCGGCGGCCTCTGGACGCTTCTCGACGCATGGGACACCCTGCGCGAGAAGGGTCCCCGTCGGGTGATGCCGCTCACGGTCCCGATGCTCATGCCGAACGCCGCTGCGGGCAACCTGTCGCTGCAGTTCCATGCACGTGCCTACGCGCAGACCGTGGTCAGCGCCTGCGCCTCCAGCACCGAGTCGATCATCCACGCTCTCCACCACCTGCAGGATGGCCTCGCGGACGTCGTGATCGCCGGTGGCACCGAGTCGGCGATCCACCCCATCACGATGGCCTCCTTCGCCTCCGCGCAGGCGCTGTCCCGCCGGAACGACGACCCGGCCCATGCCTCCCGCCCCGGCGCGATCGACCGCGACGGGTTCGTCATGGGTGAGGGCGCCGCCGCACTCATCCTCGAGACCGAGGAGCACGCGAAGGCACGCGGGGCCAAGATCTACGGGTATGTGCTCGGCGGCGGAGTCACAGCCGACGCCTACCACATCACCGGGAACGACCCCGAGGGGAACGGTGCGGCACGAGCCGTGACCCAGGCCCTCGACGAGGCCGGCGTCACCGCCGACCAGGTCACGCACATCAACGCGCACGCGACGTCGACGCCGGTGGGCGACCCGAACGAGTACGTCGCGCTCAAGAAGGTCTTCGGCGAGCGGATCGACGAGATCCCGGTCTCCGCGACGAAGGCTTCGACCGGACATCTGCTGGGCGGCACCGGCGCGCTCGAGGCGATCTTCTCGCTCCTCGCCCTGCGCGACCGCGTCGCACCTCCGACGATCAACATGACGGAGCCGGACCCCGCGGTCCCGTTCCGTCTCTCAGGCGAAGCCACGCCTCTCGGCGACGGCCCGCAGATCGCGATCAGCAACTCCTTCGGCTTCGGCGGACACAACGCGGTCCTCGTTCTCGCCAGCGCCGACTGATACGCCACGCACACGAAGAGCGGCCCTCGGGATTCCGAGGGCCGCTCTTCGCGTATGCATGAGGATCACACGGATGCATGAGTATCCACCGGTACTCGGTCATGCCCGTATGCACAGGTCATGCAGATGCACACGGATCCGTCAGGCGGAGCGGAGGCTCCCGAGCTTTCGCGAACGGGTCTCGCGCATCCGGGTGATGCGCGGGAGGAACCAACCGATCAACGGACCGACGCCGAAGGCGAAGAGGACGGTTCCTACTCCGACGGGGCCTCCGAGGAGGAAGCCGACGAGCAGCACGCTCCCCTCGATCAACGTGCGCACCAGCCATACCGCCCAGCCTGTTCGCCGAACGAGTCCCGTCATCAGGCCGTCACGAGGGCCCGGGCCGAAGTCGGCAGCGATGTAGAGGCCGGTCGCGAAGGCCAGCAGCAGCAGCCCGAAGACGAACATCGGAGCGCCGATCCATACCGAGGACGGCTGCGGGATCAGGGCGAGCGCGAGGTCCGCACTCGGACCGACGAGCAGGGCATTCAACACGGTGCCAAGCCCCACGCGTTGGCGCAACGGGATCCAGAGCAGGAGGACGACGATCGAGACCAGCACGGTCATGACGCCGTATCCGAGCCCGGTTTGCTCCGCGAGACCGAGTGCCAGCACGTCCCACGGTGCCACTCCGATGCCACCGCGCACCATGAACCCGAGCGCGACGCCATAGAGGAACAGACCGACGAGCAGCTGCACGAACCGCTCGACGAGGTCACGCCGACTGGTGGCGGTCACGGGGAGGAGCACGGAACGGAGGATCATCCCTCCACTCTGGCCCCTGTCCCCCCATCCGAAGCGATACCACTCACCGCAAAGTGGCCTGCGTAGATCAGTCCACTTTGCGTCATGCTGGACATATGGGATCACGTCTCGTCGAACAGCTCGGGGTGCACAACGTCGCCGGCGCCACGGCATCGGCGCTCGCAGACCAGATCAGGGCGCTGATCCTCGACGGCCGCCTCACCGTCGGCGAGCGTCTCCCGAGTGAGCGCGCCCTTGCGCTCGAGCTGCGCCGTTCTCGCTCCACGATCACTCGCGCGTACGGCATCTTGGAATCGGACGACTACGTCTCGCGCCTGCACGGGGGAAGCACGCGCGTCACCCTCCCGAATGGACATACTGCTCCTGGAGCCGAGGCCGACGACGAGTCGGTCGACCTCTCCATCGCGTCGATGGACTCGACGCCGGGATTGTACGACGCGACCGTGCGGTCGCTGCCCCGTCTCGCGGCGCTGCGCGGCACCAGCGGGTACTCGCTCCGCGGACTCCCCGAGCTGCGCGAGGCGGTCGCTCAGCGCTTCCGCGATCGGGGCGCACCGACGTCGGCCGACGAGATCATCATCACCTCCGGAGCGCTCAATGCGATCAATCTGATCCTCGCGGCGATCGGGCGTCGCGGAGAGAAGGCGCTGGTGG
Organism: Microbacterium sp. CCH5-D1; assembly: GCF_001557335.1. Lineage (NCBI taxonomy): Bacteria > Bacillati > Actinomycetota > Actinomycetes > Micrococcales > Microbacteriaceae > Microbacterium > Microbacterium sp. CCH5-D1. The sequence continues at coordinate 12,269 of NZ_LSJW01000054.1, read as the reverse complement.
AGCAGCCGACTTTCCCTCACGCGCTGGAGGCCCTGCACCGCCACGGGTACCGGCTTGTTCCGACGCCCGTGGATGCCGACGGGTGGGATGCCAGGCACCTGAACGAGACGCTGCTCAGCGCCCGGCCGCATGTCGCCTACCTCATCCCCGACTTCCACAACCCGACCGGAGCGACCCTTCCCGATGACGAGCGGTCGCGGATCACGACCACAGCCCGCAACGTGGGTACCCACCTCATCGTCGACGAGACGACCACCGAACTCGACATCGACCGGGGATGGTCACCGACTCCGATGGCCGCGGGCGGGCCCAATGTGATCACCGTCGGATCGATGTCGAAGATCGCCTGGGGCGGGATGCGCATCGGCTGGATCCGTGCGGAGTGCTCCGTCATCGCGCGGCTGCTCGCCGTGCGCCCCTCCTTCGAACTCGGCACGGCCCTGCTCGAGCAGTGCATCGCCGTCGAACTCCTCGCCGACATGTCGGCGCTCACAGCGCATGTCCGTCGACGTCTGCACGCCGGACGCAGCGCCGTCGAGGAAGGGGTGGCCGCCATCCCCGGGTTCCGGATGCCGCATACGCCTGGCGGACTCTCCGCCTGGGTCGACATCGGCGCACCGCTGTCGACCGCGCTCTCTCTCGCCGCCCGCGAAAGGCAGCTCGTCCTTCCTCCCGGCCCCCGCTTCACGACGGGCGGAGTGCTCGAACGCCGGCTGCGCATCCCCATCACGCTGCCCCCCGAGCGCATGTCGGAAGCGATGCGGCGGTTGTCCCTGGCCTGGGACGACGTGCGCCTCGGGAGCCCGTCCGCGTCCGGTGCGTTGCAGCACGCGGCCGTCATCTGACACGGACGACGAGGACCCCGCCTCGTTTCCGGGGCGGGGTCCTCGTCGTGCGGAGCGGGGATACGTCTTCTCAGCGTCCGGGATCACTCACCGGCATCCGATACTCACGCCTCCCCCGTTCCGGTCTGTGGCGCCGGGCTAGCCGACCTTATGGAGCCAGACGACTCTGGCGTCGTCGCTGGCATGACGGAAGGGCTCCAGTTCCTCATCCCACGCCGACCCCAGGGCGATGTCGAGTTCGCGCTGCAACTCGACGGCACTCCCTGCCGCGATCTCCATCGCGTAGCGGATGCGGTCCTCGCCGACCACGATGTTGCCGGCTGCGTCGGTCTGGGCATAGTGGATACCGAGGTCGGGCGTATGCAGCCACCGGCCGCCGTCGCTGCGCGGCGTGGGGTCCTCGGTCACCTCGAAGCGGAGGTGCTCCCACCCACGGATGGAGGTCGCGAGAGCCGCGCCGGTACCGACGGGGCCGTCCCAGTAGAACTCCGCCCGTCGGGCACCCTCGAGCACGGGCTGCTCGGTCCAGTCGAAGTTCACCGCACGCCCGATAGCGCGACCCACCGCCCATTCGAGGTGCGGGCAGAGCGCGCGAGGCGCAGAGTGGATGAACACCACTCCGCGTGCGTAAGCCGTCGCCATGATCTCTCCGTTTCATCAGGTGCGTCTTCCCCAACGACCTGAACCACGAAGTGGCGAGAATATGCGGTTGTGCGCCCATTCTCGCCGAGATCCCCGCAAATCACAAGCATGTGGTTCCACGACGAGGGCCCCGGTCCGTAGACCGGGGCCCTCGGGCGCTTCGACGGGCTCAGCGACCCACCGTGGAGATGCTCACGCCTCGCTCATGGCCTGCTTGACCTGCTGGCCCTTCGCGGCGTAATAGGCCGCGCGAGCAGCATCCTTGCGGGCCTGCTCGGCATACCCGAACTCGAGCGTCTCCTGGTCGACCTCGTAGTTGGGCACGTCGTCGGTGCCGTGGTACTTCTCGATGTAGGCGTCGAGCTCGGGGCCCGAGGTCCACGACGTGATGAGGCAGTAGCGGGGCTCGGTGCCGTTGTGGGTGGCCGCGTGCCACAGGCGCTGCGTGTCCACGATGAGCTGAGCGCCGGCCGGGAGGGCGATACGGTACTCGATGCTCGGGTCGGTGCGGTTCTCACGCAGGACGAAGTAGCTGTCCTTGTCGTCCGTGAGGTTGAAGAAGCCACGGACGACCCAGCCGGTGCCATCCGGGTTGAGGCGGTTGTTGTCGTCCTGGTGGAGGTTGTAGAGGCAGTCACCGTAGGGCGTCGGCTGCAGCTCGATGACGCGGCACCGACCAACGTTCGCACCCGGCTCCTGAGCGCGCCGCGTCAGGTTCGGGGCCTTCTCGGTCTGTGAGTCGATCCAGACGCCGTCCTTGTCGGTGCGCGGCGGCTTGTGGTTCCAGAACCCGTTGCACTCGATGTCGCCGAAGGCACTGGCGAGAGGTGCGAAGCGGGTGTCGCCCGACGACTTCCAGTCGTTGTACTCGATGTCGAGCCACTCCTTGGGGTCGAGCTCCTGGTTGTAGCTGTCGAGGACGACGAATCCCTTTTCCTCGAGCGCAGCGGACTTGATGTATCCCATGATCGAGTCATGTTCCTTTCATCGGGGGCCAGCACGTTTTAACAGGCCCTGATAAGGCAAGCCTAACAGCGTCCCCCGCGAGCCCCTCGGAGGTCGACCGTGCATAACCGAATAGACTGATCGGGGCGCCCGGCCAGGCCTCGGCACCCGTCGCAACGGGAGGACGAGACACCAGCATGAGCACCGCGACCAACGTCGAGGCGACAGCAGTCAACACGATCGAGTGGCTCGCGGCGGGCGGCACCACCATCGTGGTCCCCGTGTATCAGCGGCAGTACCGATGGGACATCGGCGGCTGCGAGCGGCTGCTCTCCGACATCCGCGCCGTGGCAGGCGAAGACGACGCCCACCGTCACTTCATCGGTTCGATCCTCTCCGCGCAGGACAACGTCTCCTCCGATGCCGACCTCATCCTCATCGACGGCCAGCAGCGCATCACCACGCTGATGCTGCTCGTCGCTGCGCTGCATCACTCCATCCGCGACACCGACCCCTCACTGGCGGCCGATCTCGAACGCGTGCTCGTCCGCTCCGACTCCCCCGGTCGCACGAAGCTGCGCCCGCACGACGCCTGGGCTGACCTGTACGAATCGGTCGTGTTGGATCGACGCGGCGATGCCGATCGCGAGTCCCGCTTCGACGACAACTACGCCTTCTTCCGCAGTCAGATCCATGTCGACGAGGTGCCGACCATCTGGCGAGGTCTGCAGAAGCTCGAGCATGTGTCGATCACCCTCGGCGCTCGCGCCAACGCCCAGCAGATCTTCGAGAGCCTGAACTCGACAGGCGAACCGCTGCGTGACCACGAGCTCATCCACAACTACATCCTCATGGGACTCAGTCACGCCGAGCAGATCGACGTCGAGACACGTTTCTGGCTGCCGATCGAACGGCACACCGGTGAGGCGATCGGCGCCTTCTGGCGGCACTACCTCGTGTTCGTCACCGGCCGCGAGGTCGCCGCGAACGGGGAGCACGGGGTCTACAGCGCCTTCCGGCAGTCGTTCCCCCGCGTCGACGTCGCCCACCTGCAGGCCCACGCGGCGCAGTGGCGACACTACGCGGAGATCTACGGCATCCTGCTCGACCCGTCGCAGGAGCAGGACCCCGGGATCGCGCAGCAGCTGCGTCACGTCAACACCTTCGGTCGTTCCTCGTACCCTCTCGTGATGAGCGCGTACAGCGACCACGTCCGCGGGGTCATCGACCGCGACGAGTTCATCGAGACCCTGGAGTGGCTGCAAGCCCTGTACCTGCGCCGTGCGCTGGTGAACCTGCCGGCCGAACGACTCGTCGCGAGACTGTGCCGGGCCCGCCGTGACGGCAGGGATGCGCTCGCGCGGGCGTTCGCTCGCATCACCCCGTCGGACGAGCGGGTGAGCGCGGTGCTGAAGTACAGCGAACTCCCCCACCCTGCCTACGTGCTCGGACGGCTGGAAGGCGTGGAAGACCTCGACGCCTACGACATCGAGCACATCGTCCCGACCGTGCCGGGCGACGCGTGGTCCGGCGACGGTACGCGCCAGTGGAGCGAGTACTCCGAGGACGAGCAGAACAGCCATCGCGCGCTCGCCCCGACCCTCGGCAACCTCACCCTGCTCGAGGAGCACCTCGCTGAGCGCGTGTTCGGCGCCTCGTTCCCTGTCAAGCGCTCGGACGCGTACGCACGCAGCGCGGTGCCGGCGACGCGAGAGCTGGCCGACGTCGACTCGTGGAACACCGCAGCGATCACACGCCGCACCGTCGCGCTCACCTCCGACCTGATCCGCATCTGGGCGCGACCCGCCCTCCCCGAGATCGACGACGACGGACTGACCCCGATCCTGGATGCCGTGCGCCGCCGCGGGTGGCCGACCGGATGGGAGCGGGAGTTCGACTACGTCGAGTATCGAGGCGAGCGCTGGGAGGTGCCGGACGTGAAGTACCTCTTCAACCGGGTCTTCCGCCGCGCCTGGACCGACACGAGAGACGCAGCCCTCGCCTACTGTGCCGCACACGGAGGGCCCATCTATCAGGACATGGCCTGGAAGGGTCAGTGGGATGAGCTCGGCGAGGGGCACTTCCTCTACATGGGCTGGGATTCCAACTACATGATGACCGCTGTGCAGGGTGTGCTCGAGGAGTCGGGCATCGCCTCGGAGGTCTTCGTCAAGTACTCCTACATCGGGAATGTGATGTGAACATGAGCACCATCGTGCGCAAGCTGCAGGACCTCACCGTCGAAGAGCACACTCTCACCGTCCCGCTGGTATGGGGCGATCCCATGGACCATCGAACCATCGACGTCTTCGCGCGCGTGGTCGCTCGCGAGGGCGGTGAGGCCCTTCCCTACCTGGTGTTCCTGCAGGGCGGACCCGGCCACGAAGCGCCGCGCCCCTTCCACTCCTCGACGTCGCCTGCCTGGCTCGACGAAGCGCTCGCCCACTACCGTCTGGTGCTTCTCGACCAGAGAGGCACCGGACGTTCGACCCCGGTCGGCGATCTCGACCTCGAACGCGGTTCGGCAGCGGTCGCCGAGCATCTGACCCATCTGCGGGCCGACGCGATCGTGCGCGACTGCGAGGCTCTGCGCGAGCACCTGGGAGCCACCACCTGGAGCGTGCTCGGACAGTCCTTCGGTGGCTTCACAACCCTCGCGTATCTCTCCACCGATGCCGGATCCCTCGACGACGTCTTCATCACCGGCGGGCTCAGCGCGGTGGGGCGTCACCCCGACGATGTCTACGCTCTCTGCTACGACAAGATGCGGGATGCCTCCGAACGCTACTACCGCCGTTTCCCCGAGCACCGCGACGCGATGCGAAGGCTCGTCGATCTCGCGGACGCGGGCGACATCGTCCTCCCCGACGGAGAGGTCGTCTCACGCTCGCGCCTGCGGTCGATGGGATCCGCACTCGGCACCGACGACGGATGGCAGACCGTCTGGTCGCTCCTGGAGCGCGATCCCGCCTCCAACGCCTTCCGATACGACCTGATGCACGCGATGCCCTATGACGGCCGCAACCCGCTGTACTTCACCTTCCACGAGTCGAGCTACGCCGACGGTCACGCCACTCGGTGGTCGGCCGAGCGCACCGAGCCCACGGACTTCCGCGACGACCCGACGCTGTTCACGGGCGAGCACATCCGCCGTGAGTGGACCGAGTCGGTGCCGGCCTTCCAGCCGTGGCGTGATGTCGCCCTCGAGCTCGCAGAATTCGAGTGGCCGCAGATCTACGACGCCTCAGCGATCGTCGCATCGGGCGCCACCGGCGCGGCCGCGGTCTACGTCAACGATGTTTACGTGCCGTACGAGTTCTCCATCGAGACGGCGAGACTCCTGCCCGGGGTACAGCTCTGGCAGACGAGCGAGCATGAGCACAACGGCCTGCGTTCCGGCCCCGTGCTCTCCCGCCTGATCGACCTCGCCCACGGCCGACGCATCCGCTGACGGCTCCGCCGAGAGGAGGATGTCCTTTCTCGCCGACCTGCCTATCCTGTAGTCGTGAAGGATGCGATGGCGTGGACGACGGTGGTCTTCATCCTCGCCGTGGGTCCTGCCCTGCTGATCTTCGGAATGATGCACACGTTCTCGCGCAAGCCGGTGGAGAAGAAGTACGAGCGTGTCGCGAACGGCGGCCTCGTCGGCGTGTTCGACAGCGTTTGGTCTCCCACCGCGCACGAGGCGGCACAGGAGCGCGATCGCCAGACACAGCGCACAGCCCCCGCGCCCTCTCCGGGCGATCCTCCGAGCTCTATCGACGACGGCCTTATCGTCATCGACATCTGAGCACGAGCATCTGAGTACGAAGAAGGCCCCACGCTCCGAGGAGCATGGGGCCTTCCGTGCGGCAGTCGTTACTTGGACGAGCCGCCGAAGCCCTTGAAGCGCTGGTTGAACTTCTCGACGCGGCCGGCCGAGTCCATGATGCGCTGCTTTCCCGTGTAGAACGGGTGCGAAGCCGAGGAGATCTCGACGTCGATGACGGGGTACTCCACGCCGTCGAGCTCGATGGTCTTGTCGCTCGAGACGGTCGAACGGGTGAGGAACGTCTCGCCCGAACCCAGGTCGCGGAACACGACAGCCTTGTACTCGGGGTGAATGTCAGTCTTCATGGGATTCCTTAGTTGCTGCCCTGGATTGTGCCAGGGACGAGGGAAGTCTGCGGTGCAGAGAGCACCAAGGGTCGATTCTATCAGACCTTGATCAGGACGCCGCGCGCGCGGCGTAGCGTCCGTCGTCGCTGCTGAGCACGATCGGCATCCCGAACGTGTCGGTGAGCGTCTCCGCTGTGAGCGTATCGGCGATCGGGCCCGCCGCGACGACGGAGCCGTCACGGATCAGCATCACGTGGGTGAACCCTACCGGGATCTCCTCGACGTGGTGCGTCACCATCAGCATGGCCGGCGTGGTCGGAGACGACGCGTATCCGCTGAGGAGCGCGAGGAGCTCCTCACGGGAGCCGAGGTCGAGGGAAGCCGTCGGCTCGTCGAGCAGCAGGAGCTCGGGGTCGGTCATCACGGCACGCGCGATCTGGACCCGCTTCTGCTCGCCGTCGCTGAGCGTACCGAACGTCCGGTCGGCGAGGTGGTCGAGACGCCAGTCACCGAGGACGCGGAGCGCGCGACGCTCGTCGATGTCCTCGTAGTTCTCGTTCCAGCGACCGAGCACGGAGTATGCGGCGGTGAGCACGGTGTTGAGCACGGTCTCGTCTCGCGGCACGCGCTTGGCCATCGCCGACGACGCGAAGCCGATGCGCGGCCGCACCTCGAACACGTCGGTCCTGCCGAGGGTCTCCCCCAGCACGGTCACCGTTCCGGCCGTCGGATGCATGAGCGTGTCGGCCAGCTGGAGCAGGGTCGTCTTGCCCGCACCGTTCGGGCCCAGGATCACCCATCGCTGGTCGTCGTCGACCCGCCAGTCCACGTGATCGATGATGTTGCGCCCCTCACGGCGCACGACGACGTCGGTGAATTCCAGAGCGCTCGGCATGCCCCCCAGCCTATCGGCTCAGGCGGTCAGCTCCGCGTAGAGCGCGCGCGTCGTCTCGGCGATCGCCGCCCAGCTGAACTCGTTGCGCGCCCTCTCGCGCCCGGCCTCGCCGTACGTACGTGCGCGGTCCGGGTCCATCGCGACCTCGGTGAGCACGGCTGCGAGGTCGGCCACATAGCGCTCCGGGTCGACCGGCGTGCCCGTTCCGTCCTGCGCCTGCTCGATCGGCACGAGGCGACCGGTCACGCCGTCGGCAACGACCTCGGGGATACCGCCGGTCGCCGTCCCGACGACCGCCGCACCACAGGCCATCGCCTCGAGGTTCACGATCCCCAGCGGCTCGTAGATGGAAGGGCAGACGAACGTCGTCGCGGCCGTGAGAATCGCCGAGAGCTCGTCGCGGGGAAGCATGCGCTCGACCCAGATGACGCCGTCCCGCTCCTGCTGGAGCAGGCGCACACCCTCCTGGACTTCGGCCATGATCTCCGGAGTGTCCGGAGCACCCGCGCAGAGGACGAGCTGCACCTCGGGAGGGAGGAGCCGCGCCGCCTGCAGCAGATACGGCAGCCCCTTCTGCCTCGTGATGCGGCCGACGAAGACGACGGACGGACGAGCGGCGTCCATCCCGATCGATCGCAGGAAGGCTTCGTCGTGCACCGGACGCCACCGGTCGACGTCGATCCCGTTGTGGATCACCCGCACCCTCGCCGGGTCCACCTGCGGGTAGCTGCGCAGGATGTCGGCGCGCATCCCGGCGCTCACCGCGATCACGGCGGCCGCGTTCTCGTACGCCAGTCGCTCGATCCCGCTCGACACCGCATAGCCACCGCCCAGCTGCTCGGCCTTCCACGGCCGAAGGGGCTCGAGGCTGTGCGCCGTCAGGACGTGAGGGATGCCGTGCAGCTGTGAGGCGAGGTGACCGGCGAAGTTCGCGTACCAGGTGTGACTGTGCACGATGTCGGCGTCGGCGATGGCCGACACGATCTCCAGATCCGTGCCGAGCGTCTGCAACGCGGCGTTGGCTCCGGCGAGTTCCGTCGGCGTGCGATAGGCGAAGGTACCCGCCTCATCGCGCGGTGACCCGAACGCGCGGACCTGGACGTCGAGGTGCCGTCGGAGCGCTGCCACGAGCTCGGCGACGTGCACGCCGGCACCGCCGTAGACCTCCGGCGGGTACTCCTTCGTGATCATTTCAACTCGCATGTCTGAACGCTAGTACAGCGAGGAGGATGGCATCTATGGTGGAGCCATGTCCGCTCCAAAGAAGGTCTTCGGGATCATCCTCGCCGGCGGCGAGGGCAAGCGCCTCATGCCCCTCACGGCCGATAGAGCGAAACCCGCAGTGCCGTTCGGCGGACAGTACCGGCTCATCGACTTCGCCATCTCCAACCTCATCAACTCGGGACTCCGACAGATCGTCGTGCTGACGCAGTACAAGTCGCACAGCCTCGACCGGCACATCTCCCAGACCTGGCGCATGTCGGCTCTCCTCGACTCGTACGTCGCCTCGGTGCCCGCCCAGCAGCGCCTCGGCAAGCGATGGTTCTCCGGCTCCGCCGACGCGATCCTGCAGAGCATGAACCTCATCAACGACGAGAAGCCCGACATCGTCGTCGTGATCGGTGCGGATCACGTCTACCGGATGGACTTCCGGCAGATGCTCGAGGCGCACATCGAGTCGGGCGCCAAGGCCACAGTCGCGGGGATCCGCCAGCCGCTCGCGCTCGCGTCGCAGTTCGGCGTGATCGATGCCGACGCGGAGTCGGGCCGGATCAAGCAGTTCCTGGAGAAGCCGACCGACATCGCAGGGCTCGAGGATTCGCCGAACGAGGTGCTCGCCTCGATGGGCAACTACATCTTCGACGCTGATGCACTGATCGCCGCCGTCGAAGCAGACGGGGAGTCGCCCGTGTCAGGTCACGACATGGGCGGCGACATCGTCCCGTACTTCGTCGAGCGCGGCGAAGCGGGCTACTACGACATGAAGCAGAACGAGGTTCCGGGGTCCTCGCCGCGCGACCGCTCGTACTGGCGAGACGTGGGAACCATCGACTCCTTCTTCGATGCGCACAGGGACCTCATCTCGACACTGCCGATCTTCAACCTGTACAACATGGAATGGCCGATCCACTCGCAGGCGGTGAACTCTCCGCCGGCGAAGTTCGTCAGGGACTCCGTCGGTCGCATCGGCAACGCGATCGACTCGATCGTCTCCCTCGGATCGGTGCTGTCGGGCACGCACCTGGAACGCAGCGTGGTCGGTCCATGGACTCTGGCGGGGGGCGGATCGACCATCACGGACTCGGTCGTGTTCGATCACGTGCAGGTCGGGCAGGGTGCGCGCATCCACCGCGCCATCCTCGACAAGAACGTCGTCCTGGCCGATGGCGCGACGGTCGGGGTCGACCGTGAGCGCGACCTGGCCCGTGGCTTCACCGTCACCGAGTCCGGCATCACCGTCGTGGGCAAGGGCGTCTTCATCGAACGCTGACGCGTCATGCGGCGCTCAGGCGGTCCGGGCGGTCGCTAGGCTCGACGGGTGACCGCTGCGCGATTCCTCGTCGTCCTCGATGCTGATTCCACCCTCATCCGCAACGAGGTGATCGAACTCCTCGCCGACGAAGCAGGCCGTCGCGCCGAGGTTCAGGCGGCGACCGAGGCGGCGATGCGCGGCGAAGTGGACTTCGCGACGAGCCTGCGCTCCCGGGTCGCGGCCCTGCAGGGAGTGCCCGTATCGGCGTTCGAGCGCGTCCGCGCGCGGATAGAGCCCACCCCCGGAGTCCGCGAGCTCACGGCGGCAGTCCACGATCGCGGCGGTGTCGTCGGGGTCGTCTCCGGCGGCTTCCACGAGATCCTCGACGCAGTGGCGCCGGAACTCGGCGTCGATCGCTGGCGAGCGAACCGCCTGGATGTCGTGGACGGCGTCCTCTCCGGCCTTGTCGAGGGCGACATCGTCGACGGAGCCGCGAAGGCGGCGTCCCTTCAGGAGTGGGCTGCAGAACTCGGCGTAGGTCCGCGCGCCACGATCGCCATCGGGGACGGCGCCAATGACCTGCCCATGATGGCGGTGGCGGGGCTCGGCATCGCCTTCAATGCGAAGCCCACCGTACGGCAGACCGCCGCGCTCGTGATCGGCCCGCAGGACCTCTCCGAAGTCATCGCTCTGCTTCCGTAGACGGATCCCTCTGGAGGTTGTCCGACGCCGCCGCTAGCGTCGACGCATGGACATCATCCTCATCCCCGGGCTCTGGCTCGATGCGTCCAGTTGGGAAGACGTCATCCCCTCTTTGGAAGCGGCGGGACACCGCGCTCATCCCCTCACCATGCCCGGCCTCGGCGAACCGGCGTCGGCGTCGTCCGAGGTCGGCATCTCGGACTGGATCGATGCCGCGGTCGCTGCGGTCGATGCGCTTCCCGGTGAGGTCGTCGTCGTCGGTCACAGCGGCGGAGGAAACGTCGCATGGGGTGTCGTCGATGCGCGCCCCGAGCGCGTCGGCCGCGTCATCTTCGTCGACACGGCACCCCCGCCGACGGGAAGCGGCATCAGCGAGTTCGAGCTCGTCGACGGCGTGGTCCCCTTCCCGGGGTGGGACTTCTTCCCCGAGGAGGACGTGCACGATCTCGACGAGGCGACCCGTGTGCGCACGACACCGCTCACCCGGAGCGTGCCCGCGAGGGTGCCGACCGACGGCATCGTCCTGCGTGACCCGGCACGGTATCGCGTGCCGGCGACCCTGCTCATGGGTGGCGTGGATCAGTCCGCGTTCGAGAAGATGATCGCCCAGTGGGGCGAGTATGCCGACGAGTTCCGTGCGATCGACGATGCCGAGGTCGTTCGCATCGGTTCCGGGCACTGGCCGCAGTTCTCCATGCCGGAACGGCTCGGAGAACTGCTCACCGCCTCGATCGCGAGGTGAAAACCCCGGTCCGGATCAGTGGCCCATCCCGAGTCCACCGTCGACCGGGATGACCGCGCCCGAGATGTAACCGGCATCGTCACCGGCGAGCCATGTCACCACGCCCGCCACCTCGTCGGGGGTCGCGAACCGCGCGGCGGGGATGCTCGCCTTGTACTGCTTCTGCGTCTCCTCGGGGAGCTCCGCGGTCATGTCGGTCTCGATGAACCCCGGAGCGACGACGTTGGCGGTGATACCGCGCGCACCGAGTTCACGCGTGATCGAGCGGGCGAAGCCGACGAGCGCGCTCTTCGACGCCGAGTAGTTCGCCTGGCCGGCGGAACCGTACAGACCGACGACGCTCGAGATCAGGATGATACGACCGAATCGTGCGCGCAGCATGCCCTTCGAGGCGCGCTTCACCACGCGGAACGTGCCGCCGAGGTTCGTCGCCACCACGCTGTCGAAGTCGTCTTCGCTCATGCGCATGAGGAGGGTGTCCTTGGTGATCCCGGCGTTCGCGACGACGATCTCCACCGGGCCGAGCTGCTGCTCCACCTCCGTGAACGCGGCGTCGAGCGCGGTGGCATCCGTGACATCCGCCCGCACGGTGAGGGTTCCCTCTGGTCCTTCGCCGCTGCGCGCGGTGACCGCGACACGGTATCCGTCCCGCACGAAGCGCTCCGCGATGGCACGGCCGATACCGCGGTTTCCGCCGGTGACGAGGACGACGCGCTCAGCGCTCATGAGGACACTCCTGCTCTGGACCTGCGGTCCGAGGTCTCGGACCGTCATCGATCCTACCGACGATGCTCCGAGCGACGACGCCGCGCGCACCCTCATCGCGACGTTGACACAGGCGGGCGCTGCTGGAACCCTGATCGAGACGAAAGGGCAACATCGTGAGCGACAATCCTCCTCCTCCGGCAGGCGACGCGCCGTTCGCGC
>NZ_LSJW01000053.1:0-287 GCF_001557335.1 Microbacterium sp. CCH5-D1 | reverse complement strand
ACCGATCTCAAGATCTCCGTGGCCCGCCTCGAAGGGCCACCCCGGCACCTGCTCACCGCGGGACGAGGATGAGACAGTGAGCACGGAGACCGTCACCATCGTCCTCAGCGCGATCGGCGTCGTGCTCACCCTCGGTACGAGCCTGTTCGCCGCGGGCGCCTGGATGGTCCGCCGCATCGACGACCGTATCGACGCCGTCGAGGAGAAGCTCAGCACCCGCATCGACGCCGTTGCCGCCGACGTCACCGATCTCAAGATCTCCGTGGCCCGCCTCGAAGGGCCACCCC
>NZ_LSJW01000052.1:0-1388 GCF_001557335.1 Microbacterium sp. CCH5-D1 | reverse complement strand
CGACCCGACGGCGACCACCCACGACGCGCCCGCGTAGTACGGGTCGGGCACGTCGTGGGTGGTCGCCGTCGGGTCGAAGGCCAGCAGCAGGGTGACCTTCCCCTCCTCGTCCTCGTCGTGGGCCCATTCCCGCAGGATGCGCTCGTGCGTGCGGTCGAGCGCGACGACGAGATCGTTGTCGGCGAAGGCGGCCGCGGTGAACTGACGGGCGCGGTGCTGGGAGCCGTCGTAGCCGCGACGCGCCAGCGAGTCGATCGTACGGTGATCGGCACGCTCGCCCAGATGCCAGTCGCCTGTTCCGGCGCTGCGCGAGACGATGCGCGGGCCGAGTCCCTGCCGCTCGGCGAGGTCGCGGAAGACGACTTCGGCCATGGGAGAGCGGCAGATGTTCCCCGTGCAGACGAAGATCACGCGGAAGGGATCCGGGGATGTCACAGATACATTCTGCCCGCCCATGGCCGTCCTGCACAGCGCGAACCTGCTCGCGCGGCCCCTGCACACCATGGGCGGGCGACCACCTGTCCACGGGTTGCGTATTCCGGGCGACCCGCGTGGAGCGCGATCCCGAATGCTGGAGCCATGTACTCGTTCGTACCCGAGCAGTCCGGTGGATCCGCGCAGTCGTGGGGGCAGGCCTTCGCGCACCGGGGGATCGGTGATGCCATCACGACGCTGGAGGAGGCGGGAGCGGTGCTGGTCTCGCTCGTCGACGCGACGGACTGGAGCTCGGAGGGGTTCCGCGCGCTCCACGAACTCCTCGCGCGGGTACGCGATGACACCGGAACGCAGCTCGGGAGTCTTCGGATCCGGCAGTGGGAGCTGGAGGGATCGGAATGATGGGGGCCGCACGCGCGCACGACGCCTCCGTTGCCGGCGTCCTGGAGATCGACCACGGCGGCGCGATCGCGATCGACACCGAGCAGTTGCGCGAGGTCGGCGCGCACCTGCGGACGGTCGCGGCGCGATACGAAGAGGCTCGGGATTCGGTGGTCACCGCTGCGGAGGCGATCTCGTCATCCGATGCTCCCGCGCTGCGCGTCGACATCGGCGCTCTGCGACTCAGCGGCGAGCGGATCGGTGGACTCGCTGCGGAGATCGAGAACGCCTGCACGGGAACGCTGTTGATGGCCGACGCATTCGAGCTGGTGGAACTGCGGGCACAGGCCGAGGCGCTCGCCCTCACCGACGCCGCGGCGGCGAACGACGTGCGCGCACGGGCCGACGAGATGATCGCCGACGACGAGCGCGTGGGGCGGATGGCGGACTGGCTGGTCGCCGGCTGGGAGCGACGGAGGTTCGAAGGGCTCGGAGATCAGTACGACCTGGGTGGGATGCTGCCGCCGATGTTCCTGGTCGGGGCGCTGGTCGGGCTCGCCTCGGGGTATGGG
>NZ_LSJW01000051.1:0-5509 GCF_001557335.1 Microbacterium sp. CCH5-D1 | reverse complement strand
ACCGATCTCAAGATCTCCGTGGCCCGCCTCGAAGGGCCACCCCGGCACCTGCTCAGCGCCCACCGCTGAGCTGAGCTGAGCTGCGCAGTCGGAGGGAGCTACAGCAGCACGAGGGCGGCGGCTACCGCAGCACGAGCGCGGCGGCGCCGATGAGCGGCCCCTCGTCGCCCAGCCCAGAGCGCACGACTCGGGCGCGCCGCGAGTATTCGTGCGCCGCGCTGGCAGTGAGCGCTGTCTGCACGAGGTCGATGTAGTCCTCGGACACCCGCGAGAATCCGCCGCCGATCGCGACGACGTCGAGGTCGACGAGGGTCGCGGCATCCGCCAACGCACCGCCTACTTCGCGGGCGGAGCGCTCGATCGCCGCACGAGCGACAGTGTCTCCGGCGGCTGCGTCACGGGCCAGATCCTCCCCGGTGGCACCGCTCCAGCCCTGCGTCTGCGCCCAGGCGGCGCTCGCCGGCCCGGAGGCGATCTCCTCCAGGGTCAGACCACCCTCGCGACGCACCTGACCCAGGTGGCCGGCGTTGCCGGTGGCCCCGGGGATATAGGCGCCGTTCGCGACGAACCCGCCGCCGACACCGGTCGAGACGACGATCGACAGCGAGGCACCGGCGCCCTGCGTGGCCCCGAGCCAGGATTCGGCGAGGGCGAGCGCACCGCCGTCGTGACCGAGCAGAGTGCGCACGTCGCGCCCCAGCACCGTGGACGCCGCCGCGCGCACCGAGTCCTCGAGACGGAACCCGCGTGCCAGGGGCATGTTCACGGGCATGATCGCCCCGACCGTGCGGTCGATCGGTCCGGCGCTGCCGACGCCGGCCCCGACGAGTTCGGCGTCCGCGGGTAGAGCCGCCAGCGCGTGCTCGACGATCGCGACCACCGACGCATCGAGTGAATCGAGAGTGGCTTCGCGACCCGTCGACTGTCGACTCCGGCTTCCCTCGACGAGCCGGCCGTCTTCGCCGACGAGCGCGGCTTCCATCTTCGTTCCGCCGACGTCGACGGCCAGGGCGTAGCGCGTCACTGCGGGTCGAGTCCGAGGTCGTCGAGGTCGAAGGCGGCGCGCCACTCGAGACCCTCGGCTTCGATCGCGGCCTGCGCCCCGGTCTTGCGGTCGACGATCACGGCAACGGCAACGATCTCTGCGCCTTCCTTGCGGAGGGCCTCGACGGCCTTGAGCGCCGACTGCCCCGTGGTCGAGGTGTCTTCGAGCACGACGACACGCTTGCCCTTGACGTCGGCGCCTTCGATCTGGCGGCCGCGCCCATGGTCCTTGGGCTCCTTGCGCACGACGAACGCGTCGAGCGGGGTGTCGGTTGCGACCGAAGCGTGCAGCACCGAGTTCGCGATCGGATCGGCACCGAGCGTGAGGCCACCGACGGCCACGACGTCGAGGTCGCCGATCAGGTCGAGCATGATGCGACCGATCGCGGGAGCGGCGCGGTGGTCCAGCGTGAGCTTTCGCATGTCGACGTAGTACGTCGCCTTCTTGCCGCTGGAAAGGGTGAAGTCGCCGTGGAACACCGCCTCGTCCTTGATGAGGTCGAGGAGCGTCTGGCGGTCTGCGTCGAGTGCGGTCACGGCATCCAGTGTAGGAGCCTGGGGCGCACTGCGCGGATGCATGAGGTTTGACCGCATGCATGAACGTCCGGCCATGCGGCTCATGCATCCGTTCGGTGGCCATGCAGGTGGTGGCCATGCAGGTGGTGGCCATGCAGGTGGTGGTCATGCAAGGTGGCCGCCACACAGGTCGCGGGCGACGGACCCAGTGCGGGCTCGGGTGTCGGATCCCGCAACTAGGCTTGACGCATGCGCTTGGCCACCTGGAACGTCAACTCCATCCGCACCCGCGTCACCCGCACCGTCGAGTTCGCCGTCCGAGAGGACATCGACGTACTGGCGATGCAGGAGATCAAATGCAAGCCGGAGCAGTTCCCCTACGGACCGTTCGAGGAGGCCGGGTACCACGTCGAGGTGCACGGGCTGAACCAGTGGAACGGCGTGGCGATCGCGAGCCGCCTCCCGGTCACCGACGTGCGCACCTCGTTCGACGGAATGCCGGGCTTCGCGAAGGGGCATGAGGGGCCGGATGCGCCGCTCGAAGCACGCGCGCTCGGCGTGATGGTCGACGGCGTGCGGGTGTGGAGCCTGTACGTGCCGAACGGCCGCTCGCTGGAAGACCCGCACTACCTCTACAAGCTGCACTGGCTCGAGCAGTTGAAGAAGTCGACGGCGGCCGAGCTGTCGGCGAACCCCGATCTGCCTCTCGCCCTGGTGGGCGACTTCAACATCATCCCGTTCGACGTCGACAACGGCGACCCCGACATCGTGGTCGGCCGTTCGACCCACGTGTCCCCGCAGGAGCGCGACGCGTTCTTCGCGTTCCAGGATGCCGGGGTCACCGACGTGGTACGTCCGCTGATCCCGGAGGGCTTCACCTACTGGGACTACCAGCGCCTGAAGTTCCCGCGCAACGAAGGTGTGCGCATCGACTTCGTGCTCGGTTCGCGCACGCTGGCCGAGGCGGTGCAGGGCGCGTCCATCCACCGCGACGAGCGCAAGGGCGAGCAGCCCAGCGACCATGTCCCGGTGGTCGTCGACCTCGACAGCCGTCGTCTCGGGACGGGCGGCGCCGATGACGACGACGACATGCCGATGATCTTCTCCTGAGGGCCGATCACGTGCGCGTGCGGCTGATCGCCACCGATCTCGACGGCACCCTGCTCGATTCGTCGTCGGCCGTCACTCCGCGCACCCGCGCCGCGCTCGACGCCGCCCGAGCCCGCGGGATCCACGTGGTCCCGGTCACCGCGCGCCAGCCGATCGGCCTGCGTGCCATCGCTGCGGACGCGGGGTTCGACGGGTGGGCGCTGTGCAGCAACGGCGCCTATGCCGTGCGCCTCGACGACGGGCGGATGCTGTTCGCCGAGGAGCTGCCGCCCCAGACGATCCGCGCGCTCGCCGAAGCTCTGCGCGCGAGCATCCCCGGCCTGCTGTTCGCGAGTGTGCGCGATGCCGGAGAGACGTTCGTGGCCCAGGACGGCTACGCGGCGATCGCCGCCCTCTCCGACCACAAGCGCGACCCCGCCGCGATGGGAGGCGTCCCGCTGGAGCAGGTGCTGTCCGCGCCGAGCCTGAAGTTCGTGATCCGCCACCCCGAGCTCGCCCCGGCCGCCCTGTTCGACACCCTGCGCTCGCTCGGACTCACCGGCTTCGAGGCGACGCTGTCGGGCGCCCCGTTCGTCGAGGTCATGGCGGAGGGCGTCACCAAGGCCACCGGCCTCGCGCGACTCTGCGAGCATCTCGACATCGACCGCGCTGACGTGGTGGCCTTCGGCGATGCGCTCAACGATGTCGAGATGCTCCGCTGGGCAGGGCACGGCGTCGCGATGGCAGGCGCCGAACCCCTGGTTCAGGATGCTGCCGACGACACGACCGCCTCGAACGACGAGGACGGTGTGGCGCGGGTGATCGAGCGCCTGCTCGGCTGAGCCGCTATTGCACGTCGAGCGAATACCTGACAATCGGATTCATCGAGTGAATCGATATTGCGGGGCGGCAGACGACGCCCATAGTTTGCGGTTGTGAAGCTCCCCCGCGCCGCGCGCACCCGCTATCCCGCATCCGTTCCCGCCAGAGACCGCCGCAGCAGAGGCCTGGCTCTCCTCGGCGGCGTGTGCGCTGCCGCGATCGTCTTCGGCGGCGGGTCGCTCTCCGCGAGTGCGGCACCCCCGGCAGTGGGGCCGGGAGTGGGGAAGGCCCTGTCCGCCACGTCGTTCCGAGCTGCCCAACAGGCTGCGGTCACGGCGGCGATCTCCACCGCGCAGGCGACCGGCGAGCCCGTCCCCGTGGACGGGATGATCACCCCCACCCAGCAGCACGTGGCGATGCCCGATGGGACGATGCGCTACGAGACGTCGACAGTGCCCGTCAGAGTGGAGCAGGATTCCACGTGGGTCCCGGTGGACACGACACTCGCTCGCACGGATGGGTGGTGGGAACCGATCGCGTCGGCCGCACCCGTCCGCTTCTCCGCCGGCGGGAACAACGAACTCGCACAGGTGCAGACCGCCTCCGGAGAGTGGGTCACCGAGACCTGGCCCTACGGCACCCTCCCCGCCCCGACTGTCGACGGCGACACGGCCACCTACGCGAACGTGCTGCCCGACGTTGACCTGAAGATGGTGGCCACCAAGACCGGGCAGGCATCGGTCTACGTAGTCAAGACGGAGAAAGCCGCGCGGTCGGCGGCGCTCGACGATCTTCATGTCGTGATCCAGGACGCCGCGTTGACCACCAAGAAGAACGGCTCCGTCGAAGCAGAGGCGGCCGACGGTTCGCAGATCGTCGCGGGGCAGCCCCTCTGGTGGGATTCCTCCTCGGGAGGCGACTTCCGCGAGCCCGGAGCGACCGAGCCGGTGCTGCCGGTCACGCACGACGTCGGTGAGGATCGCGTGATGCTCGACGTCGGAGCTTCCGTCGCTACGCATGAGAAGGACTCGGGCCAGGACGTGACCTACCCGATCTTCATCGACCCCGACTGGTCGGCCGGCGCTCAGGCATCCTGGTACACGGACGCCGCCTATCCCGACCAGTCGTACCTCAACGCGAGCACGTCGGATGTGCTCCGCATGGGCCGGTACCAGAACTTCCGAGGCAACATCTTCTACCAGTTCATCATCAGCCCGCTCGCCGGCAAGGACATCCTCGGGGCCCAGCTCGGCGCGACGCAGATCAGATGGGCCTCCTGCCCGAACAGCCCCGTCCAGGTGCGTGCTTTCGGCCCACAGGCCGGAGGGTTCACGTGGAACCAGCAGAACCACTCGCTGTGGGGACCGGTTCTGGACACTCAGAACCCGGGATCGTGCAGCAGCGGACCAGAGGCCGTCGGCTGGAACGTCACGGCAGGCGTTCAGGGCTACGTCGGACAGACCTGGTTCCAGCTCGGGCTCGCGCCCCAGAACGAGACGGTCGTCTCGCGACGCCACTTCAGCCGCGCCGCGACCTTGACCGTGTCTTACAACACACGCCCCAACGCCCCGACCGACCCGGTCTTCACGTCGCCGAGCCGACAGTGCGGAACCGCCGCGGCCCCCACCCCGATCGGGCAGAGCGACGTCACCGTTCGCGTGCACCAGACCGACCCCGACCCCGGCAATGTCGACACCAACTTCCACCTCATGAAGGCTTCCAACCTGAACGCTGCCGTTCAGGACAAGCCCGGAGGGCTCGGTGCGCAGGGGTACAAGTCGGTCACGTTCACCACACTGACCGATGGTGAGACATACGCGTGGCGCGCCTGGGGCAGCGATCACCGCAGCAACGGCGTCGCCCCGACAGCCTGGTGCTACTTCACCGTCGACAAGACGAAGCCGGCCACTCCCACCGTCACCGCGCCGACCAACGCCTCCTACACCGTCGGGACGGGCCTCAACCTGGCCGTGACTGGGGCGGCCGACGTCGCCGGATACGTCTATTGCTGTCTCTTATACACATCTGACGCTGCCGA
>NZ_LSJW01000050.1:0-3697 GCF_001557335.1 Microbacterium sp. CCH5-D1 | reverse complement strand
GTGACGCTCGCGGTGTGGAACGACTCCGAGTTCGCGAACGGCACGTTCACCGCCGGCGCCTTCAACCTCCAAGGATCGACGGACGGCACCACATATGCCGACCACAACTCCGCAGGCAGTGCAGCCACGCTCGCGTTCACGCTCCCCGCCGGGCTGGTGGGGAACATGTCTCCGACGAGCTCGGTGTACGCCGGATTCTGGGTGCGTCTGGCCGGCGGGACGACGACGGCAGCCAATCTCGTCGCCGACGGCACGACCGCCGACCCCGCAGCGAGCTCCAACACCGGACACCTGTCCTATTCGATCTATCAGCTCGCACCCGGCGCGACCTGCAACGCGGCGAGTGCCACCGGAACGCCGATCGCGACCGGAGCGACGCTCGACGTGCAGACCGGTGCGACGCAGGTGCCGCTCGCCGTCGGCAGCCCCACGACAGCTCCTGGTACGGCCGTGCAACTCTGCTTCAAAGTGACGGCGGATGCGTCGCTGACGCCGAGCCTGGTGACCAACGCCACCTGGAAGTTCACGGCCACGTCGACGAGCTGAGTACGTGATGGTCACCCGCAGAGATGTGCGGGAGGGGCGGAGACTTCGATCGCGTCGACTGCGAGCCGTTCTCGCGGGAGGGCTCGTGCTCGGCATCGGCGCCGCCGCCACACTCGCCGCCTGGAACGACTCCGAGTACGGAACCGCGAACTTCACCGCGGGCCGGTTCGACATCGTCGGAGCCGTCGATGGAGCCACGTTCTCGAGCCACGCGACCACCGGCGCGGCCGCGACCCTGAACTTCCAGCTCGCTCCGACCGCCATGGCGCCGGGCAACTCCACCTATGCGTTGTTCAGCGTCAAGACAGCGAACCCGTCAGTTGCAGGAACCCTGCAGCTGTCGGCGGGGACTCCGGGGGGAACGGGACTCGCCGCCTATCTCACCTACGGAGTGCGAACGATCGCCGGTACCACCTGCAACGCGACCACGTACGCGGCCGGGACCGCGGTCGTGGCTGACGGATCGGCACTCACCGCTGGCGGATCCGCGACGCAGGTCGTCACCGCGAACGGTTCCGCACAAGTGAACTACTGCTTCGCCGTCACGCTCCCGCTCACCGCTGCGAACGCGGCGCAGGGCCTGACGATGACGCAGACCTGGCAGTTCCTCGGGACGTCGTCGTAGCAGCGATGCCAGGGAGAGGACGAGCACATGACGACCCCCACACGGCGGAGCCTGAGGGAGGACAAGACGTCCCTCGCCGCGGTCGAACCCCACGCGACCGCGGCGAGGGTACATTCCCGGATACGACCGGGGCGCGTGATCGGCGACGTGCTGCTCTGGGCGGCTGCGATCGCCGGCGCCGTCTGCATCCTGCTCGTCGTGCTCGCCTTCACGGCGCAGATCACGCTCATCATGTTCCGCACCGGCTCCATGTCGCCCACGATCCCCGCCGGTTCCGTCGCGGTGGTGCAGCGCGTGCCCGCGAGCGAGGTGGTCGTCGGTGATGTGGTCACGGTCGACCGCGAGGGGGAGCTTCCCGTCACCCACCGCGTCACCTCCGTCGTCGCGGGTGCGAGTGCGCCGGAGCGGGTGATCACGATGCGAGGGGATGCGAACGCGGCGGAGGATCCCTTCCCGTACACGGTCTCCTCGGTCAGGAAGGTGGTCTTCGCGGTTCCGGGGGTCGCGTCGATCATCGCCGGGATGGGCAATCCGATGGTGCTGGGAGTCCTGACCGTCGCGGCGACGTCGCTCGTCGTATGGGCCTTCTGGCCGCGCGAGCAGCGCCGAGCCGCTCGCGATCCCGACGGGAACGGCCCATGAGGCGCGCGCTCGCCGCGGTCCTGCTCGCGGTCGCCGTGATCGTGACGCCGGGTGCGGCCTGGGCGGCGCCCACGACACAGGTCATCCAGGGATCCGTTCTCCGTCTGGTCTCCGTCGCGGACTGGGCAGCGGCCGGCAGCCTGTTGCCGGGGCAGCCGGTGCAGTGGGACATCGAGGTGAGTGCTGACGCGCCGGATCCGGGAGTCATCGGGATCGCGGTGAGCGCGACAGGAGAAGCGCACCTGCTCCTGGACATCTCGACGTGCGCGGAGGCATGGACGGAGAGCGGATGCCCGGTGGGCGCGACGGCCCTGCGCACACGGTGGGACATCCCGCGCGACGGCGTCGAGGTTCCGCTTCTGCAGGTCGCCGACACCGAGACGACACACCTCCGCCTCGCCATCGTCCTCGATCCCGCGGGCGGTTCGGGCGCCGGCAGCACCGATGTCCGCGTGCATGCGCAGGGCGCGGGGGAGACGGTGGTCGCGGGGTCCGACGGTGCCCTGGCGACGACGGGACTTCCGTCCGCGGCGCCGTGGATCGTCGGAGCCGGTGCCGGCCTCATCGGGTCCGGTGCCGTGCTGGTGCTCCGCCGTCGACGCGCTGCTTCGTGGCAGGGGGTGCGAGATGAGGTCTCGTGAGCGTGCACGGATCCTCGCCGGAGTCGTCGGCCTCGCGGTGCTCCTCGGCGTCGCCTCGTCTCCGTCGGTGCAGATGACCGATGCCGCCTTCACCGACAGCGAGTACGCGGCACGATCGTTCACGGCATCGACGTTGGCGACTCCGGTGGTGACCTCGTGCACGGTCACGAGTTTTCTCGGCACGTTCACCGGCTTCACGATCACCTGGACCTCGCCGTACCTGACGGTGCAGCAGCGGCTGTCGATCAACAACGTCGTCGTCGACAACAGCAACGTCACGCAGAGCGGCTCCGGCCCGTACACCTACTCGTCGACGATCAGCTCCGGGCTTCTGAACACGCTGCTCGGAAGCCTGCTGGGGTCGACGAACACCGTCAAGGTCGAGAGCATCTACGCGGGAACGTCGTGGGTGTCACCGGCGGCGACGCGCACACTGTCGGTCGGCGGTCTGCTGGGCCTCGGTGGCAACAACACCTGCACCTGAGGACGGCGGACGCAGGGTGAGAGTCAGTCGTGCCGGGTCAGTCGTGCCGGTCGGTGAACTCGTCAGTCGGCGAGGGCCAGAGCACGGAAGGCGTCGCGCTCTCGAAGCTGCTCTCGGCGGCTGGCGGCGGCGTCCACGATCCGGTTCGGAACCTGCTGGCCTGTGGTGCGGCGGTAGAGCTCATCGATGAGGTCGGTGGCGAGTCCGACGAGCTTGGCGATCTCGCGGTCGTCGCGGTCGATCCACACACAGCGCGGCTCGTCGTGGATCGGCGCGAAGTCGACGTGCTCCTCCCACACGAACAGCGTGCGCTCGGCGCCGAGGACGTGCTGCTGCCACCAGATCTGACGGAGGTAGGTGCGCGGGATGCCGCGGAAAGGCTTGTTCGTGGTCTTGATCTCGGCGAGCTTCACGCGCCCGTCCGCGTCGACCGCGATGCCGTCGGGTGTGGCGAGATGACGATGCTCGACTTCGGCGCGGAACAGCGCGGACGAGGGGAGGATGCCGTGGGTGGCCGCCACCCAGGCCGCGATCTCGGGTTCGCGTCGTCGGCCGTGATCCGTGTACGCGTTGCCGCCGAAGCGGGGTCCGCCACCGAGTTTCGAGTCCGCCGCCCTGGCGATCGACTTCTCGGAGGTGAGTCCGGCCACGTCGGTCGCCGTGATGCCCCGGGATCGAGCTCTCAACCAGGCCACGCGGTCACGGGAATCCGCGACGATGCGTGCAGAGAGTTCCGGGGTCACCCTTCGACCCTAACCC
>NZ_LSJW01000049.1:0-4974 GCF_001557335.1 Microbacterium sp. CCH5-D1 | reverse complement strand
GGCCATCGTCCACACCTCCGCAAATCGAGAGAACCGGACCCCTCCGGCCCGAATACCCCCACCCTACGCGGCACCCACGAACACCGTCGATGGGGACAACTCCCCATCCACCCAGCGCGTACGGGATCAGCGGCGGACGAACACGGATCGGATCCGCACCCACAACGGATCCGCCTCCGACAAACCGGAGACGAGATGCATGACTCCCCCGACCTGCCCGAGGCCCGCCGCCAGAGCGATCACTCCGACGGCAGCCGAGGCCGCCGTCATCGAGGTGACTCCGGCTCCCAGATCACGGACGAACAGGGCGATGCCGCCGACGGCAACCAGCAGGGCGAGTGTTGCGGAGACGAGTCGCACGAAGACGCGCGGTTCGAAGTTCGCGGTGCGCGCCCGGAGCCAACCACCCGCGCGGCGCTGCCGCCCGCCTGTCGTGTACGGCAGACGACGCCACCAGGAGGCGGCCGACAGGATCCGCCGACCGCTCCACCACAGCGCGACCAGGACGGCGAGTCCGGCCAGTGCGACGATCACCGCGGTCACGATCACCGCCAGGTCGACCGGCGCGAGCGACCCGCCCAGCATCCGCACGGCTTCGATCATCCCGGCCGTGACGAACGCGCCGCCGATCGCGAGCGCGAAACCCAGGAGGCCCAGACCCCAGCGCGACCAGCGCTCGAAGTCCGTCCGCAGCACGGCGGCTGCGCGATCCGCATCCACCGGACGAGCGTCCTGCGTGCGCGCCGCATCGATGAGGGGTCGCGACTCGGGTCGGATCAGCGCAAAAGCCATCGGCCCAGGCTATTCGCCGTCCAGCGGCGCCTCGAACCGCACGCTCTTCGGGGAGCTGACGAGCTCGATCAGCCGCGGTCTGCCTGCTCCTCGGCGGTCGCCGGCACTGCGGGCTCCTCGGCCAGCTGCTCCCAGGCGAAGGTCGAGATCATGGCGTCGCTGAGCAGCTCGATGCCGTCGAGCACCTCTGCGGGGATCACGTCGCCGTCGGGGATCACGATGGTCGACGTGAACACGAGCGCCTTGCGGCGCAGCGTTCCCGGCACCGGGATGATGTAGGTCAGGGTGCGCCCGCTCACACCGTCGATCGCCTGTGCGCCGGCCGGACGCTTCGTCTCAGCCGACCACCTGACGATGTGCTTGAGGTTCTCGTCGAGGAACACCGCCCCGCGCGCGCGGAACGCCTCCGTCACCCAGGCGTCGAGGTTCTCGCCATCCGGCGCGTCGAGAGCGGATGCCGTGATCGACAGCGGCAGCAGCTCCTCCATCGGCACGTCCTCCTGCCGATAGATGGCGAACACCTTGGTGCGCCGCATGCCCTGATTGGCCTGGGCCATCATCGTGCGGAACTCCGCATCCAGGTCGGGGCGTCCCGCCTGCATGAAGATCGCGCTCGCCTTGCGCACGTCCTCCTGCTGTCCCGCGTTCGTCGGGAGGTGCGCCTTCCACCCCGGGGGCAGCACGAGCCGGAAAGCCGGGATGCCGAAGCGGAACTCCACGCCGAGGTCATTCATCTCGTTCATCGGGTGGTACTCCTCGTGTCGATCGTGAGGTCGGCAGTCACGCAGGCCGGCCGCTCGGCAGGGTGATGCCGGCGATGATCTTCGGGATCTGCTCCTCCATGAGGGCGAAGGGCTCGAGCGTCGACCCCATCGCCTCGATCATGATCGCAGACTCGCCGTCGCTGAGCATCACCGTCCAGTTCGCGATGGGGCGCGCCTCCCCGTCGTCGAGGAGCACGGCGGACGTGCGTCGCAGAAGGAAGCCCTTGCCATGGGAGTCAGTCTCCAGTGCCGTGAGTTCGGATGCCGTCGAGTCAGGGAGGGTGGCGATCTCGGTCAGGATGGCAGGGATGTCCAGGTCGGCGGCGGCGGAGACCGTGATCTCGATCAGGACGTCGCTGTACGCCCCGCGGGGGACGAACCACAGTTGCACGGCGGCGTTGCCGGCGAGGCCCAATATGCCCTCTGCCGTGAAGGCGAGCGCCTCGCGGTCACCATCGGTGAGCGGGGAACGTTCGGCGTAATGCTCGACCGCGGCCGACACCCATTGCTCCCCGATGCCCGGCTCACGCCGCAGCAGATCGGCTGCAGGCAGCGGGATGTACCACTCCGCGTCGTAGGCGAAGTCCCATTGCGACGCGCCGTCGGCGACCGGCACCGAGGTCATCGGGTGAGACCGTTGAGCATGCTGGCCGGCGACAGGCCACCGGAAGGACTGCCGCCCGCGAGAGCCACACCCTTGTCCGCCCACTTGTACACGTTGTAAGCCTGCTCGAACAGGTCTGGCGCCGGAGCCTTCGCGAGGCTGGAGAGTGCATCCGGCAGCTGGTTGATCAACCGATTCCCGTATCCGGTGCCCGCCGCGACCGCCTCCTGGAACGAGACGGTGAACGACCGGTTGGCTCCGCCGAGGAAACGCTGACCGAGCCCCGCGAGGGTGAACGGGCCCGTCATGCGCGTCCGAGAGGCGTTCTGCACGAAGTTCGCGAAGTTCGCCTTGCTCATCACGCCCCAACTTCCCTTGGGAGCCGCGGTGATCCCACGAATGTTGCGGATCTGGCCGAGCGGCCCGGTGAGCTGCTTCGGAATCGCCTTGAAGAACTTCCCGAGCCCCTGCCCAAGCTTGCCGATCGGAAGCACGCCGATGATCGACATCGCGAGATCACCCCAGCCCTTCCGTCCGTCGAACATCAGGGCGACGGTCAGAGCGAGCGCGATGACGCCGACCACGAGTGCCGCGATCGCGAAGAAGGGCCCGCCGATGATGAGTCCGAGCACGGCGATCGCGAGCCCGATCCAACTCACCCATTCGGCCACGACCGCGAGGACACCCGCGATGTTCTCCCACGTGGAGTCCTCGCCGATCTTGTTGGCATCGGTGAGGCCCGACACAGCGGTCTCATAAGCGGTGTGCCAGGTGTCGTACTCGCCGTCGAACGCATCGAGGTTGTCGTTGTGCGTGGTCTCCGCGGTGCTCAGGGTCGATGCCGCACCGGAGGCGGCGTTCGCGAGATTCGTGCCGGCTGTCGTGTTCGCCGCCGCGTCCTCTTCCGCCGGCGGGTTCAGCCGCGTCGACGTGTTGTGCGCCTGAAGCGCGTCGGCGGCGTCGGCGGCGTTCGACTGCGCGGTCTGCAGCTCGGTGAGGCTGGTCTGGCAGTCGGCCACGATGGTGCGCATGCGGCTCTGCGCGGTCTCGAGCGCCGTGGCGTAGTTGCTCAGCGTCGTGCCTGCGGGCTTGTAGCGGCGACCCGCCTCGTCGAGATCCTTGTGGACGTCGTCGACGACGTCCTTGATCTTGTCCATCGCGTAGCCCTCGCCGTCGATGGAGCCGTCCTTGATCCCCTTGAGCGTCGCGGCGGCACTGACCATGCTGTCGCCCAGTTCGACGATCTTCGTTCCCCGGTCGGCGATCGCCACGGCATCCCCGGCCACGACCTCGACGTCACGCCCCTTGTTCGTCTGCATCTGCTTCTCTCCCCTAGACCGCTGCCGGCTGACGTCCGGCGCCCGGCGCGCTACCCGAACCCGACTGCTCCATCGACGTCGCCATCTCGGTGTCGAGGCTCATGACCTCGTCAACCGTTCCCTTGACGCGATCGGCGACCTCTTTGAGCTTGGTGAGCAGCTTGTCGCGACTGTCGTTCCAGCTGCCCTCGAAGTCGTGGCAGCGATCCTTGAGCCGTCCGTCGCCGTAGGGCCTGCCGACGGCGTTCTCGACGTCGTCCTGCTTCGCCGCGGCGGACTCCAGCTCGGCCACGATCGCCGTGAGCTTCTCGCTGGTCGTCTGCAGATCACTGATCGGCACGAGCATGCGTTCGCCTGCCATGGTCCCCCTCCTTCTTTCCCGGACGCTACGACGTTACTGGGAAGGGCGGCACGACGCGATGGGGAGTACTCCCCATCTGCCCGCGCCTCACACCCTCCAGCTGCTGTTCTTGCGCTTCTCCAGGATGCGCTCGGCGATCTTGATCGTGTCGGCGATCGACAGGAGGGAGAGTTCCGTGAGCGCCGCTGCACCGAGACCGCGCTTCTGCGCCTTGGCGGCGGTGGTCCGGACCGCAGGGCGCGCCTCCCGCGAAAGCATCTCGGCGAAGCTCGACCAACGGCGGAGGTCGAGCGTCGCCAGCTCGACGCGGTGGGCGCGGCGGAGACGCGCGAGTCGACGTCCGCCAGCTCTGCGCGTCGCGCTCGCCTCGTCGGCCGTGTAGTCGCCACGGCTCTGGGCCACTTTGGCCTGCTTCTGCGCAGTCGCCTCGATTACCTGCGTGACCTCCTCCGCGTACTCGGGCATCGACCGCAGCAGTCGCCGCTCCTCGGCCACCCAGCGCCGCAGGAGCACATCCCCGCACTCCGGACACAGCTTCTCCGGCATGACACCGTCGACCGCATAGCCGCATGCGCAGTCGATACCGCCGCGCTGCTGCGCCCGATGCGGACGTCCGCCAAGCCTCGCCCGCAGGAGTGAGGCTCCCACCGCGCTGCGCCCGAGCTCATCCGCCAGGAACCCCTCGCCGCTTCTGCGCTGCATGTCGGCGACCAGCAGCTCCCAGCGCTCCTGGTCAGCCGGCCGGATCAGCGGGCGGGCGGAGTTCGCGTACTCGTCCAGCACCGCAGTGATCTCCGCTTCCTGCGCGGCCCGCTTCAACGCGGTCGCGGAGGTGGCTCCCGGCCAGGACGGGAACGCGATGTGGGCCGCGAGTTCCCGCATCCGCGCATCACCCGAGACTCCCGCTGCCTCATGCAGCGCGGCCAGGGGCGCATTCGCCTCCAGCACACCACGTTCGAACTCCTCGACAGCCTCAGACGCACTCATGCTCCCAGGGTAGACGCCCCCATGCGACGAAGAGGGCCGACCGTCATGGTCGACCCTCTTCGTGAAACGCCGCTGTGCCAGCGGGTGGCGCTGTGTGTCAGCTGCCGGCGAGCTGCTGGTCCAGATCCTGGATCGCCCGCATCATCC
>NZ_LSJW01000005.1:0-34755 GCF_001557335.1 Microbacterium sp. CCH5-D1 | reverse complement strand
ACGGTGGGGCGGTTTGTGCCCGCCACGCACGACGACCTCGCTCCCTCGGGCGCGAAAGCCCGCTTTCGCGCGAACATCGCGGCGATCGAAACCGCCCGGCTGCTGGTCGAGCAGGAACGCCCGGCGACCGCTGATGAGCAGCAGACGCTCGCGCGCTGGTCGAGCTGGGGCGCGGTGCCCGATGTGTTCGACGAGTCCAGGCAGGACTGGACAACCGAGCGTGAGCAGCTGCGGAGCCTGCTGACCCCGGACGAGTGGGATGCCGCCGCACGCACGACGATCAACGCGCACTACACCGACCCGTTGATCGTGCGGCAGATGTGGCGGACCATGACCGCGCTCGGCTTCGACGGCGGCAGGGTGCTGGAACCCGGCTCCGGGCTGGGCACGTTCCTCGGCATGGCCCCCGAGACCGCGCGCATGACCGGGGTGGAACTCGACCCGGTGACCGCGGCGATCAGCCGCGCCCTGTATCCGCACGCCGAGGTACGGACTGAGTCGTTCGCCGACACCCGGCTGCCCGAAGCCTCGTTCGATGCGGCGATCGGGAACGTGCCGTTCTCAGACGTGACCTTGCACGACCCGGTGCACAATCCGACGCGGCTGTCGATGCACAACCATTTCATCCTCAAGAGCCTGCGGCTCACCCGGCCCGGCGGGATGGTCGCGGTGCTCACGTCGCAGTACACGATGGACGCGCAGAACCCCGGCGCGCGCCGCGAGATGGCGATGCTCGCTGACCTCGTGGGCGCGATCAGGCTCCCCGCCGGGGCACATCGGCGCACGGCGGGAACCGACGTGGTGACCGATCTGCTCATCCTGCACCGCCGCGAGGACGGGCAACCCCCGGCAGATGACCTGTGGGAAACGGTCACCCCGATCAGCCTGGACGGACAGCGCGCGAAGATCAACGCCTACTTCGATCACCACCCCGAGCATGTGCTCGGCACCCTGAGCATCCGGCAGGGCATGTACGGCACCCCGACGCTCACCGTCGATGGCGACCTCGACCGCCTGGAGGCCGACCTGGCCGATGTGCTCGACCAGATCACGTTCACAGCCCGCCGCACCGGAAGGGTCTTCACTGCGCCCACGGCGGAGTATCAGGCACGGCAGGCCGCGCGTGTGCCGTCGCCGCCGCAGTTGTGGGATGGCAGCATCGTCGCCACCGACACCGGGTTCGGCACCGTCGTCCAAGGCTCCGTCGAACCGTTGGACGTGCCGAAATCGGCGGGGCCGGAGCTGCGCGCCCTGCTGGGGTTGCGCGACGGCGCGCACCGGCTGCTCGAACTGGAGGCCGCGACCGTCGATGACACCGACGAGATCAACCAGGCGCGCGAGGGCCTGTACCGCGACTACCGGAAGTATGCTGGCAGGTACGGGCCGCTGAACCGGTACACGCTGCGCCGCACCGGCCGCACCAACGAGGCCGGGGAAGACACCTACGCCCGCACGGTGCCGACCCCGATCCGGCTGCTGCGCTCCGACCCGTTCGGGGCGCTCGTGCTCGCCTTGGAGCAGTTTGACGACACCGACCAGACCGCGACCCCGGCGGCGATCATGACACGCCGCGTCGTCTCCCCGCGCACCGAACCCCAAGGCGTTGACACCCCGGCCGATGCGATAGCGGTCAGCCTCGACCGCACCGGCAGGATCGACCTGCCGCTGATCGCCGACATGCTCGGCATGGACGAAACCGAAGCCCGCGCCTCGCTTACCGGGCTGGTGTTCACCGACCCGATCACCGACGAGCTCATCCACGCCCCCGCGTATCTCTCCGGCGACGTGCGCATGAAGCTGGAGCACGCCACCGAGCGCGCCGCCGACGACCCGGCGTTCCAGGCTAATGTCGACGCGCTCACCGAGGTCGTACCCGAAGCACTCGGGGTAGAAGAGATCAGCGCCCGCATGGGCGCGGTGTGGATTAGCGCCGACGTGCACGCGCAGTTCTTGAACGAGCTGCTGCGCACCCGCGACGTGAACGTGGAGAACCCGCTGCCAGGCATGTGGGAAGTGCGGGGAGGACGCCAAGGGCTGCTGGCCACCAACGAGTGGGGCACCGAGCGTCGCCCGGCCCCCGATATCGCCCAGGCGATCATGGAGCAGAAGACCCTGCTCGTCTACGACGAGATCGAGAACGTCGACGGCAAGAAGCGCCGCGTGCTCAACCCGCTGGAGACCACCGCCGCGCAGGAGAAAGCCGACGCCCTGCAAGAGCGGTTCGCCGAGTGGGTGTTTGAAGACCCGGAGCGTGCCCGCACGCTCGTGGCCGAGTACAACCGGCGCTTCAACTCCATCGTCTTGCGCGACTACACCGACGCGGGCGAGTACCTGAGCCTGCCGGGGCTGGCGGAGAACTTCACCCCGCGCCCGCACCAGCGCTCCGCCGTCGCCCGCATGATCGCCGAACCGGCTGCCGGGTTGTTCCACGAGGTCGGGGCGGGCAAGACAGCGGAAATGATCATGGGCGTGATGGAGATGCGCCGCATGGGGCTGATCGACAAGCCCGTGCTCGTAATTCCGAATCACATGCTGGAACAGTTCTCCCGCGAGTGGCTGCAAATCTATCCGCAGGCCCGGATTCTCGCCGCGTCCAGCAAAGACCTCACCGCCGACAAGCGCCGCCTGTTCGTCGCACGGACCTCGGCGAACGAGTGGGATGGCGTGCTCATGACGCAGGGCGCGTTCGAGAAGATTCCACTGCGCACCGAGACCCAGCAGGCGTACATCCAAGCCCAGGTCGACGACATGCGGGAAGTGCTCGCCACCGCGACGGGCGAGAACGCGATGAGCGTCAAACGCATCCAGCGCAAGCTGCTCCAGCTGGAGAACAAGGTCAAAGCCCGCATCGACACCAGCCGAGATGCCGGGGTGTGCTTCGAGGACACCGGCATCGACTACGTGGTCGTGGACGAGATGCACATGTACAAGAACCTCGCCACCGACTCGAACATCCAAGACGCCGCGATCGAGGGTTCCAACCGTGCCTCCGATCTGCACATGAAGCTCGAATACCTGCGCTCCGAAGGCCGCGAACGGGTGGTCACCGGGGCGACCGCGACGCCGATCTCGAACAGCGTGACCGAGGCGTTCGTGATGCAGAAGTACCTGCGCCCGGACTTGCTCGACGCCGCCGGTATCGGCGCGTTCGATGCGTGGGCGGCGACGTTCGGGCAGACGGTCACGCAGATGGAGATGGCCCCGACCGGCAACAACACGTTCCGCATGAAGACGCGGTTCGCCAAGTTCCAGAACGTGCCCGAGATGCTGAAACTCTGGTCGATCTTCGCGGATGTGAAGACCGCCGAGGATCTGCAACTGCCCACCCCCGAGATCGCCGAGCGCGAGGATGGTAGGCGGGCACCGGCGACGGTCGCGATCCAGCCCACGGTCGAGCTGGAGCAGTTCATCGAGACCCTCGGCAAGCGTGCCGAGAAGGTCGCAGCCCGGGCGGTGTCGCCCAGCGAAGACAACATGCTCACCATCTCGACCGATGGGCGCAAGGCCGCCCTCGATATCCGCATGATCGCATCCACCGACCCGTCTGGGCCGACCAAGGTGGACCTGGCTGCCGACAGCATCCACCGGGTCTGGGAGCAGACGAAAGACAACATCTACCTCGACCCGATCACCGGGCAGAAGTCGCCCGTGCGGGGTGCGTTGCAGCTGGTGTTCTCCGACATCGGCACCCCGAACCCAACCCAGTGGAACGCCTACGACGAACTGCGGGCGCAGCTTGTCGTGCGCGGGATGCCGCCCGAGTCCATCCGGTACATGCACGAAGCCAAGACCGACGTGGACAAAGCCAGGTTGTTCGCTGCCGCGCGTGCCGGGCACGTCGCGGTGCTGATGGGTTCCACACAGAAAATGGGCGTCGGCACCAACGTCCAGAACCGGGCCGTCGCGCTGTATCACCTGGACTGCCCGTGGCGACCCAGCGACATCGCCCAGCGCGAGGGCCGCATCCTGCGCCAAGGCAACCAAAACCCCGAGATCGGCATCGTCCGGTTCGTCACCGAACGGTCATTCGACTCCTACATGTGGCAAGGGGTCGAGCGGAAGGCGACCTTCATCGCGCAGCTCATGCGTGGAAACCTCGACTCCCGCGAGATCGAGGAGATTGACTCATCCGCCCTATCCGCCGCCGAAGCCAAGGCCATCTCCTCGGGGAACCCGCTTCTGCTGGAGCACTCCACGGTGCATACCGAAGTACAACGGCTCCGCCGTCTCGAACGCGCCTATCACCGCAACGAGTCGATGCTCGTCCACGCCCGCGACCGCGCCAGTGACCATGCACGGAGTGCCGCAGCCGACATCGAAGCCCTCGAAGCGGTGCTGCCGCGCGTGACCGACACTTCCGGTGACAGGTTCCGCATCGAGCTACGCGACAACACCTACACCTCCCGGGCCGATGCTGCACACGCGCTCGCAACTTGGGCGCACGACTCCGACCTGAAGTGGGCACCGCGCTACGCCTCCCGCGACCACGGCGTCATCGGCCAGATCAGCGGCTTTGACGTGATCGTCTCGACCAGCCCGGCACTCGGGGCCGACCCCGTGGTGAACATTCGGCTCGACGGGGTGCCGCGTAGCGGGTTCATCATGACCCGCCAGTCGTTCCTCGACGGCGGCGTCGGACTCATCCAGCGCATCGAGAACCGCGCATCCGGCATCCCCTCCCTCCTCGAGCAAGCCCGCAGCGACCTCGCCAGCGCCGAGACCGAACGCGACGATGCCGAGCAGCGCATCGGCCAGCCGTTCCGCCACGCCCAGGCCCTTGCCGACGCGGAGAAAGACCTCGCCAGAATCGAGACCCAGCTGGCCGCGATGCAAGAAGACATCGACCACGCAGCACAACCCGAACCCGCGCCGGGGAACCCACCGAATGGGCTGAACGTCGAGACCGTGCGAGCACACCGGCCCGCGCTCGGTGTCCGCCCGAACCCCGAACGCACCCCGGTATCCAGCAGAGCTGGTTCGTCGGCGCAGTCGTGGGCGCGGGAGACGCCCGCGCGAGGGTTCTAAGGCTCGCGGGCCGCTTCGTGCACCTTGCCGCCACACACAAGCAGCGCCGCCTACTGGCGGGGCACCGTGAGGTAGGAGGCAAGCTGATGGACGAGCAGAACGAGCCGCACGACGGCCAGAGGCAGGAACGGGCGAAGCTGCGACCACGTGAAGCGCTGGTCGGATACATCGACTCCGAACCCAGGCTCACGTACAGCAAGAACGGGATCGCGCGGTTGTACGCGCGCGTCGGCGTCGATCACTTCCGTCGTGACGGCGAGGATTCGTTTGTCAAGACCGGCACCACGTTCCACGACATGGTGCTCTTCCGCAAGACCGCCGAGGAAGCGAGCCAGAAGTTCCAGCAGGACGACCGCTTCATCGCACAGGGGTACGTGCGGCCGTTTACCGATCAGAACGGCAACGAGCGTGAAGAGTTCGTGGCCACGAAGATCGGCCACGACATGATGTGGACGCCCTACACCGTCGACCGTGCGCCGCAGCAGGAGACACCGCAGCGTGAGGCCCCGGGCCTCGACCGCAGCCAGGGGTTCGAGCGCGACGACCGGCCCGCGCAGCAGCGCGAACCGGCCGTGATGTCGCAGTAGGACAGGGCCGACACCATGAATGACGAAGAGGACTTCGTACCCGAGCAGGACGAGCCAGAACCCGAAATCGACCACGGCACCACAAACCGGGTCGGGGCGGCGGGGCCGATGCTCGATGAACCGCCCGGCCCGATCAACTGGAATCTGCTGACCGCCGACGACGCCGAGGCCGCATGGTTGGAACTGAACCAGTGGGTGAACTGGCTTCGCACGACCTACGGGCTGCCGTCGTCGGTGGTGCCTCCCATGTGGCACCGTCACCCCGAGCTGCACTGGGAACTCTCAGCGCTTCACACCCATTGGCTGTGCGCGTTCGACCCGCAGCAGAACGGTTCGGCCCCGATCGGCTGGCACCGGGATTTCGCGGACGCCAGGCAGCGGCTGCGTGATTGGGTCGCCGCGTGCGGCACCCGCCTCGACCGCGACCGGCCCACGCGCCAGACCGTCTGGCCCGGCGAGGACGAGGCCGAACCGATCGAAGACACCCCGATCACCGACCGCGACGAGGACTTCGTGGCCTACGTCATCGCCGACGTCGAGCGCCGCCGCCAACTCGAACACGACTTCTACGCCAACCTCAACCCCGAGACCGGCGAGATCAGCTGAGCATCGCACCGCTTACGGGGCCGAAGCCCTACTCCCAAGTTTCGGCCCCGCTCTCGTGTGCCGGTCAGTCGCCGAGCATGCGCCCGGTCCGACGCGGCGCGCTCACTGACGGCTCGAACTGGGCAGGCTCCCGGCGCACGGCGTGACCTGCGGGCCGAGGCGCGGGGCGCTCCAGCGCGGTAGCGGACAGGTCGTAGCCGCCCCAGGGTGAGTAGGCAGGAACGTGGCGGATGCCGAACTGCTGGCGTTCGGTGATGATCGGGGCACCAGGTATCTGCATGTGCTGCGGGTAGCGTTGCTCAATCCACCGCAGGGCCACTTTCGACAGGCCCTTGTCGGTGCGTACCCGAATCTGGCCGGGAACCACGGGGAGGTCTCGCCACCCCGGTACGGCGTGATCGTGCCACGCTTCGACCGCATCTGACTCGCCGCCGGCGTCGGACTGCCACGCGCACGGCCCGCAGACGATCTTCTTCAGCAGATCGCCCGGCCCCTCCGCGTCGGGCTCAGGGCGAAGATCGGCGTGGAACATCTCGGCGCGATGCTCGCCGAACTCGACAGTGGCATGACTGAAGCGGTGCCACATATGGCTACGCGCGAACGAGCCGAAGCTGCCGTTGATGAACCGCCAGTGCTCAAACGCCTCGTCCAGCAGCCTCGGTGGGTAGTAGTCCTCGGTGTAGTGCAGCGGTGCTCCGGCCCACTCGGGCAGTCGCGCGCGGGCGTCCTCGCGGGCGAACTCATCGAAGTCGAACGCCAGCTGCTCCATCGTGGCCATACGGGTAGGTACCCGACCCACGACGACCGCTCTTCCGACAGCAGCGTGCAGGCGCTAGACTAGGGGTAGGCGACATCAATGTTCAGCTAGTCGTCACCGGCCCCAGGCAGGTGGCAGACGAACCGGGGAAGCCGCCCCGGCAAGTCCATCCCATAGGAAGCGTCGCCGCTTCGGGAGGACTTGACCATGATCTGGCTCATCTTCATCGCAGTCGTCATCCTTTTCCGGGTGCTGCGGCCTTGGATACCCTCGACCATCCTGCTCGACTGGTTCCGCACTCAGCGCGACCCGAAGTGGGGTCTGTGGGCCGTGCTCGCCGGGGTCGTCTACTTCGGTTTCGCCTACGGGTGCACCGTCCTGATCGACAACGGAGGCCCGGAGTGGCTCCACCTCTTCGTTCTGATCGGGATCTGCGAGGGCTTCCGCTTCCTCTTTCACGGCTTCGGCATCTACCTCCGGCTCCGTGCCGCCCGCCGCAAGGAACGCCGCGTCGCCCGTGACGCTAACGGGCAGGCGAGTTCACCTGGCGGGTATGAGGCACTACCGGGTGACGAGCACGGGCCGACGTATCTCGGCCGAGCCTCGGGTGCGCTCCAAGCCTGACAACAAGCAACTGATCGCGCTGGTTCTGCACATCGCGGATGGACTTCACGCCCAGGAGCTTGATGAGCAGCAGCGTCGCATCGGTGATCGACACAGCACCGGAAACACGACGCACGCCCATTCGTCGTCTGGCGAGCAAGGAGGCCACCATGACCCTGACAATGCCGATACACGACACGGATACGTCGCCGCTTCTGACAGCGGTGACGTATCAACGTGTCTCGACCAAGGAGCAGGCGACCAAGGGGGGTCGTGACGAGGGGTTCTCCATCCCCGCTCAGCGCCAGGCGAACGCGCGCAAGGCCGAAGACCTCGGCGCACGCATCGTCGCCGAGTTTGTGGACGCCGGAGAGTCCGCCCGCTCAGCTGACCGGCCAGACCTGCAACGGATGCTGGAGTACATCGCCACGCATCAAGTCACATACTGCATCGTCCACAAGGTCGACCGCCTCGCCCGCAACCGACTGGACGATGTGGAGATTCACCGCCGCCTGGTCGAAGCCGGGGTGACCTTGGTGTCTGCGACGGAGAACATCGACGAGACGCCCTCGGGGATGCTGCTGCACGGCATCATGTCCTCCATCGCAGAGTTCTACTCCAAAAACCTCGCATCCGAGGTCAGCAAGGGCCTGAACCAGAAGTTCGAGACCGGCGGAACCCCGATGCGAGCACCAGTCGGGTATCTCAACGTCCGCAAGCGTGACGAGCAGGGCCGCGAGTACCGCACCGTCGAGATCGACGCCGAGCGCGCCCCGCTGGTGAGGTGGGTATTCGAGCAGTACGCGACCGGTGAGCACACCGTTGTCAGCCTGCTCGCCGAGGCCACCGCGCGCGGACTCACCACCGTACCCACGCCGAAGCGTCCGTCCGGGCCGGTGGGCCGTTCCACGTTCTTCTCGATGCTGCGCAACCCGTACTACATCGGCATCGTCCGCTACAAGGGAGCCGAGCAGTCCGGCACCCACGAACCGCTGGTCGATGTCGAGACCTGGCAGCAAGTCCAACGTCTACTCGACTCCCGCAAGATCGCGGCCGAGCGCCGCCGCACGCACGACCACTACCTGAAAGGCTCCCTGTTCTGCGGCCAGTGCGGGTCACGGATGCAACTGGACTACCCCGCCAACAAGCAAGGCGTGCGCTACGCCTACTACGTGTGCTCCGGTCGGGCCTCCAAACGGAAGAACTGCACCCGGCGGGCCGTGCCGGTCGGTATCGCCGAGCAGCTGGTCG
Source organism: Microbacterium sp. CCH5-D1 (assembly GCF_001557335.1). NCBI lineage: Bacteria > Bacillati > Actinomycetota > Actinomycetes > Micrococcales > Microbacteriaceae > Microbacterium > Microbacterium sp. CCH5-D1. The sequence goes on along the minus strand of NZ_LSJW01000005.1, from coordinate 25,926 downwards.
CGGACTGCTACCGAGACATCTCCATCACCGAAGAGCAGTACGCCGCCCTCGCCGCTCAGGTCGAGACAGCGTTCGATGAACGGCTCGCCTCCCGCTCCCAGGAACTGGCCGACCTGACCGAGAACCGCAAGCGGCTCCAGAACGAGAGCGACAAGCTGCTCGCCGCACACTTCGCCGACGCCATCGACCTCGACACCCTCAAACGGCACCAAGACCGCATCCGGGCCGGGCTTGCAGACATCGACCGCCGCCTCGCCAGCGAACACGACCAGCACGAGGGCTCACGCAAGCACCTCAGCACCGCGCTCAGCCTGCTCGTTGACTGCGCGACCCTGTACGCGCGCGCCGACGACCAAGGCAAGCGGCTGGCCAACCAAGCGCTCACCAACGGCATCGAGATCAGCGAAGACGAGAGGGCGACGATCAAGCTCGCTGAGCCGTTCGCCGCCCTCGCACCAACACCGGCTTCCACCGATGTCAGGTGTTCTAGTACGTCTGAAATTGTGGAGCCTAGGAGATTCGAACTCCTGACATCCTGCTTGCAAAGCAGGCGCTCTACCAACTGAGCTAAGGCCCCGTGAGGGATTTCTTGAGTTAAGGAGTGGGGCTACCAGGACTTGAACCTGGGACCTCTTCATTATCAGTGAAGCGCTCTAACCGCCTGAGCTATAGCCCCGTCAACCTCCAAGACTTTACCGGAGAAAGACGGAAAATCCGAATCGAGGGGGAGCGCCCGGGAGTGTCTCCCCCTCGATCGTCTTCAGCGACCCGGTCGGATGGTCGCGGTGCCGGCCGAGAGGGAGACGTCGATCGTCCTCCGCGAGCTCGACGCCTCATCCACTTCGGCGTTCAGCGTGCCCGCGCTGATCTCCTGGGAGATCGCGTACTCGACGTCGGGAACGGTCAGATCGAGGGTGCCGGCACTGACGTCGATGGATGTCAGCGCGGGAGGCGTTCCCGTCAGCTCCACGGTGAGATCGCCCGCGGAGACACCGAGGTCGGCCTGGGCGATGCCGTCGAGCAGGATGTCGGCACGACCGGCGCTCATCTGCACGTCGAGCTCTTTCGCGGCTCCTTGGATGTCGAGAGCACCCGCGTTCACACTGACATCGAGGATCCCGAAGTCTCCGGCCACATCGAGGCTGCCCGCATTGAGGTTCAGGTCGGCATCGAGTCCCGCGTCGCGAAGGCTCTCCGGGAGCGTGAGCACAGCGATCTCCTCCTCACCGAACCAGCCACCGATCCACCATCCGAAGACCCCCTGCGGGCTCCGCACGACCAGCTCGTCGCCGTCACGTTCGAATCTCCACGGGGTACCGCGTCCGTTCGTGATGGCGAGTGTGGCCTCGTCGACGTCGCCGAACTCGACCCGCATGCTGCTGGCGTCGGCGGAGAGGTCGATGCTCTCCAGCCCGGCGACACCCACGCTCTGCACGGAGTCGGCACGGTTCGAAGTGGCGATGGTGCCGACGGCTGCCGCGGCTGCTGTTCCGCCGGCGCCGAGAAGTGCGAGCCCACCGACCACCGCCGTCACGACCATGACCGCGGTCGCACCGGACGAGCGGCCGGCGGGAGGAGGGGTCGGAGCCGCGTGCGGAGCGTCAGACTGCGGAACGGAGGCGGGTGGCGGGGTGAGCGGGGTGTGTCCGCCCTGGTCCCCGTTGTTGTCGGTGGTCATCGTGCCACTCCTGTCTGGCCGGTCGGCGGCGTCGTGCCACCGGTGTTCTCGATGTGGGCGAGGGCGGCGAGCACACGGCGGTTGCCCGACTCGTCCTGTTCGAAGCCCAGTTTCTGGAAGATGGAGGTGATGTGCTTCTCGACGCTGGCTTCGGAGAGGAACAGCAGTCCGGCGATCGCCTGATTCGACTTGCCCTCGGCGATCAGTGCGAGCACGGTGCGCTCGCGCTCGGTGAGCCGCAGCATCCGATCATCACGGTTGCGCCGTGTCAGCAGCTGGGCGACGACCTCGGGGTCGAGCACGGTGGCTCCCTCGGATATCCGCTGCACGGAGGCGAGGAACTCCGAGACGTCGGCGACCCGATCCTTCAACAGGTAGCCGAGAGGGCCACCCTGCGCCGCGATCAGGTCGGAGGCGTAACGCTCCTCGACGTACTGGGAGAGCACGAGGATCGCGAGCGACGGGTGGGTCGACCGCAGACCGAGAGCGGCCCGGATCCCCTCGTCTGTGAAGGTCGGAGGGAGACGCACATCCAGGATGCACAGATCGGGTGCCTCCGTGACGACGGCCTGGTCGAGACCCTCGATGTCGGGAAGAGCGGCGACCACCTGGTGACCGGCATCTTCGAGCAGACGGACCAGGCCCTCGCGCAGCAGGACCGAGTCCTCGCAGATCAGGATGCGCACGGGACGCTCACCTCCAGGCTGGTCGGACCGCCCTGCGGACTGTCGAGGCGGAAGGTTCCGCCGGCGGCGAGGATGCGGTTCGCGATGCCGTCGAGACCACCGCCCGGCTGCACCTGCGCTCCTCCGATGCCGTTGTCCTCGACCCGCGCCCACAGCGTGTTGCCGTCACGCAGCCGCACGACCACACGGGCCTCGCTGGCTCGGGAGTGCTTCGCCGCGTTGGTCAGGGACTCGGCGATCGAGAAGTACACGGCTGCCTCGGCCTCGCGACTGCACCGACCGTCCATCCGCACGTCGAGGTGCACGGGGATGTGGGAGCGTCCCGCGAGTGCCGACAGTGCGGCGTCGAGCCCCCGGTCGTCCAGCACGGAGGCATGTATGCCGCGTGCGAGCTGACGCAGCTCGGTGATGGCCGCCTTCGTCGAGGTGTGAGCCTCGTTGATGAGTTCCTTCGCCGCACCGGGATCGCTGTCGATCTTCTGCTGAGCGAGCCCGAGCGTCATCCCCACGGAGACGAGACGGGGCTGGACTCCGTCGTGCAGATCGCGCTCGATGCGGGTGCGCTCGACATCGGCGGCGCGCACGGCCCCCTCGCGCTGGGCCGTCGAGGTGCGGACACGCTCGGTGAGCTCCGTCTCCCTGCTGCGGATGACGATCGCGAGCGACAGGGTGCGATGCAGCAGTGCGAGGCCGATGATCCCGACGACGCAGGCTGCGATGCCCAGGATCCCGATGAGCGGGGCCCACTCGGCAGGAATGCCCCCGCCGCCGAACGGTCCCATCACGGAGTCGACTCCGGTGAGCGGTGCGAACGAGACGACGATCGACCAGATCAGGCCCCAGAACAGCCGAAGCACGACCCACCCGAGCACGGCGGAGATGGCGAAGTTGGCGACAGCGCGCCACATGCGTCCATCGATCGCCTGCCGGCCCAATGCGCGCAGCCATCCGACGAAGCCGGGGCGGTCGCGTGGCTGCAGCCGCAGGGGGCCGACCGGAGTCCGGTACAGCGACCCGACCCGAGCGATCTCGAACCAGCCGAGACCGTAGAGGGCATAGACCAAGCCGACGAGCAGGACCAGACCGATACCGGCGACGAAGAGGAGTCCGAGTCCGGTACCGAGGAGGCCTCCGAGCGTGCCGAAGATGGCGCCGCCCAGGACGCCGACGCCTGCCAGATGCAGGATCGTGAGGAAGATGCGCAACGGCGGCTTCACCGCTGTTGCGGAAGCCGGGGTCGCAGTCTGAGTGGTCATGGTTCCAAGGTACGGCGGTGGGGGAGGCCACGACAGCGAGCCAACCGGACACTCCGATTCGGGTTTTCCGTAAGAGTTCCCGTGGTCGTCGCGGTTCGACCACGACGGTTCTGCTTCACTGGGGGCATGAGTACGCATGAGGGGGAACCGCACGGCACCGGTCTCGGTCAGCGGCTGAACTGGCTGCGCGCAGGAGTGCTCGGCGCGAACGACGGCATCGTCTCGGTCGCCTCACTCGTCGTCGGGGTGGCCGGCGCCACGACCGACAACGCCGCACTTCTCACAGCGGGAATCGCCGGCCTCGTCGGAGGCGCGATCTCGATGGCCCTCGGCGAGTACGTGTCGGTGAGCAGTCAGCGTGACAGTGAGAGGGCACTGATCGCGAAGGAGCGCGAGGAGCTCCGTACGATGCCGGCCGTGGAGCTCGACGAACTCACCCAGCTCTATCGCGACCGCGGGCTCTCGCCGGAGACAGCGCGCCAGGTGGCCGAGGAGCTCACCGCGCACGACGCCCTCTCCGCCCATCTGGAAGTGGAACTGGGCATCGATCAGGATGACCTCGTGAACCCGTGGCACGCGGCGCTCTCCTCCGCGGTGGCGTTCACTCTCGGAGCACTGCTGCCGTTGCTGGCCATCCTCCTTCCCCCTCTGGAATGGCGCGTGCCCGTGACGTTCGTCGCAGTGCTTCTCGCGCTCGCGGTGACGGGAACCCTGTCGGCGAAGATCGGCGGCTCCGCTCCGATGCGCGCATCCATACGGCTGGTCGTCGGCGGCGGACTCGCACTGGCGGCGACCTGGCTCATCGGCACCCTCCTCGGTACGACCGGCGTGGTCTAGCGATCCCGCGCCGAGCAACGACGGAGGGCGGGTGCCGCAGCACCCGCCCTCCGTGGATCCGTACCGAGGATCAGTTCGACATGAAGCCGACCAGCAGTCCGCCGGTCACCTTCACCGCGAGGTTGTAGATTCCGGCGACCACGGCGCCGAGCACCGTGAAGACGATCAGGTTCAGGATCGCCACCACGGCGGCGAAGGCCATCACCTGCGGCAGTCCCACGACCTCGGACAGCACGAACGTGTTGTCGGTGATGCCGAGCAGGAAGCTCTCCGCCGTCGTCATGATCCCCGTCGCCTGGAACACGAGGAAGATGAGGAAGAACGAGACCATCGTGACGACCGCGAGGGCCACGGCTCCGAGGAACGAGAGCTTCACGGCCGACCAGAAGTCCACGTAGACCAGTCGGAGGCGTACCTGCTTTCCGCTGGTCTTGCGGGTCGACTTCTTCGCCAGCTTGTCGGCCACTGTGCTCATGCGTCTGTATCCTCAGGGGTCTGGGTCGTCTCGGGGGCCTGGGTCTCTGCGTCCTCCGCATCGGCCTCTTCTTCGGCGAGGCCGCGCTCACCGTTACGGGCGATGGCGAGGATGCGGTCGGCCTCCGTCGTACGGGCGAACACCACTCCCATGGTGTCTCGACCCTTGGCGGGGACCTCGGCCACGGCAGAGCGTACCACCTTGCCGCTGGACAGAACCACCAAGACCTCGTCGTCCTCGGAGACGATCAGACCACCCGCGAGAGTGCCCCGATCATCGTTGAGTTTGGCGACCTTGATGCCCGTTCCGCCGCGACCTTGCACCCGGTACTCCTCCACCGCGGTGCGCTTCGCATAGCCGCCGTCGGTGACCACGAAGACGAACTTCCCCGGCGCGGCGACGGATGCCGAGAGCAGGCAGTCCTCATCGATCTTGAACTTCATTCCGCGGACACCGGCCGTCGCCCGGCCCATCGGGCGCAGGGCTTCATCTGTCGCCTCGAAGCGCACCGACATGCCTCGACGGCTGATGAGGAGGATGTCGTCCTCGGCGTTCACGAGCAGCGCGCTGACGAGCTCGTCCTCCTCGTTCAGACGGATCGCGATGACACCGCCCTGACGGTTGGTGTCGTAGTTGTCGAGACGGGTCTTCTTGACCAGTCCGTCACGCGTCGCGAGCACCAGATAGTCCGCCACCTGGTAGTCGCGGATGTCGAGCACCTGGGCGATGTTCTCGTCGGGCTGCAGGGCGAGCAGGTTCGCCACGTGCATGCCCTTGGCGTCGCGACCGGCCTCCGGCACCTCGTACGTCTTCGCGCGATAGACGCGACCCTTGTCGGTGAAGAACAGCAGCCAGTGGTGCGTGGTCGTCACGAAGAAGTGCTCGACGATGTCGTTCGCCCGCAGCTGGGCACCCTTGACGCCCTTGCCGCCGCGGTGCTGCGAACGGTAGTTGTCGCTGCGCGTGCGCTTGATGTAGCCCTCGCGCGTGACGGTGACCACCATCTCCTCTTCGGCGATGAGGTCCTCCATCGAGACGTCGCCGTCGAAGCCGTGCAGGATGTGGGTGCGGCGCTCGTCGCCGAAACGCTCGACGATGCCGGTCAGCTCTTCCCGGATGATGGTCCGCTGACGGCCCTCGTCGGCCAGGATCGCCTTGTAGTCGGTGATCTGCGCCTCGAGCTCGTTCGCCTGATCGATGATCTTCTGACGCTCGAGGGCTGCGAGCCGGCGCAGCTGCATCTGCAGGATCGCATCGGCCTGGATCTCGTCGATGTCGAGAAGCTTCTGCAGGCCCTCGTTGGCGTCGGCTGTTGTCTGCGAACGACGGATCAGCGCGATGACCTCGTCGAGCGCATCGAGCGCCTTCAGGTACCCGCGCAGGATGTGCATGCGCTTCTCGGCCTCGCGAAGGCGGAACTCGGTCCGTCGCACGATCACGTCGATCTGATGGGAGATCCAGTTCGAGATGAACCCGTCGATCGCGAGCGTCCGGGGGACGCCGTCGACGATCGCGAGCATGTTCGCGCCGAAGTTCTCCTGCAGCTGCGTGTGCTTGTACAGGTTGTTCAGCACGACCTTGGCGACCGCGTCGCGCTTGAGCACCACGACCAGGCGCTGACCCGTGCGGTCCGACGACTCGTCACGGATGTCGGCGATGCCGGTGATCTTGCCGTCACGGGCGAGGTCGCCGATCTTCACCGCCACGTTGTCCGGGTTGACCTGGTACGGCAGCTCGGTGATGACGAGGCAGGTACGACCCTGGATCTCCTCCACATTGACGACCGCGCGCATGGTGATCGAGCCGCGGCCGGTGCGGTAAGCCTCGTGGATGCCCTTGGTGCCGAGGATCTGCGCGCCGGTGGGGAAGTCCGGGCCCGGGATGCGTTGGATCAGGCCTTCGAGCAGTTCCTCGCGGGAGATGCCGGGGTTGTCGAGTGCCCAGAGCGCCGCGTCGGACACCTCGCGCAGGTTGTGCGGCGGGATGTTGGTGGCCATTCCGACCGCGATGCCGACCGAGCCGTTGACGAGCAGGTTCGGGAAACGGGCGGGCAGGACCGTCGGCTCCTGCGTCTGGCCGTCGTAGTTGTCGGTGAAGTCGACGGTGTCTTCTTCGATGTCGCGCACCATCTCGAGCGCGAGCGGAGCCATCTTGGTCTCGGTGTATCGCGGAGCCGCGGCACCCATGTTGCCGGGGGAGCCGAAGTTGCCCTGCCCGAGGGCCAGCGGATACCGCAGAGACCACGGCTGCACCAGTCGCACGAGGGCGTCGTAGATCGCCGAGTCACCGTGCGGGTGGTACTGACCCATGACCTCGCCGACCACACGGGCGCACTTCGAGAACGACTTGTCAGGACGGAATCCACCGTCGTACATGCCGTAGATGACACGGCGGTGCACCGGCTTGAGGCCGTCACGCACATCGGGGAGCGCACGCCCCACGATGACGGCCATAGCGTAGTCGAGGTAGCTGCGCTGCATCTCCGACTGCAGGTCGACCTGATCGATCTTGCCGTGGTCGTGTTCCGGCTCGGTGCGTTCTTCGTCAGTCATCAATCAATCTCTCTGTCACACATCTGGTCTGAGCCCGCGGGCATCAGATGTCGAGGAAGCGGACGTCCTTGGCGTTGCGCTGGATGAAGCTGCGTCGGGACTCGACGTCTTCGCCCATCAGCACACTGAAGATCTCGTCGGCCGCGGCCGCGTCTTCGATGGTGATCTGCTGCAGGGTGCGAGTGGTGTGATCCATCGTCGTCTCCCACAGCTCCTTCGGGTTCATCTCACCGAGACCCTTGTAGCGCTGGATGCCGGCATCCTTCGGGATGCGCTTGCCGTTCTCGATGCCGTGCTTCAGCAGGGCGTCGCGCTCGGCGTCGCTGAACACGTACTCGTGAGCCGAGTTCGACCACTTGAGCCGGTAGAGCGGCGGCATGGCGAGGTACACGAAACCGGCCTCGATGAGCCCGCGCATGTAGCGGAAGAGGAGCGTCAGCAGCAGGGTGGTGATGTGCTGACCGTCCACGTCGGCATCGGCCATCAGCACGATCTTGTGATAGCGCGCCTTCTCGATGTCGAACTCTTCGCCGATGCCGGTGCCGAAGGCCTGGATCATCGCCTGGACTTCCTTGTTGCCGAGCGCCTTGTCGAGACGCGCGCGCTCCACGTTGAGGATCTTTCCTCGGAGGGCCAGGATCGCCTGGGTGTGAGGGTCTCGACCCTGCACGGCGGAACCACCGGCCGAGTCACCCTCGACGAGGAAGATCTCGCTGATCGACGGATCCTTGCTCGTGCAGTCCTTGAGCTTGTCCGGCATGGCCGCCGACTCGAAGACGCTCTTGCGACGCGCCGTTTCACGGGCCTTCCGCGCGGCGAGACGAGCCGTGGCCGCATCGATCGCCTTGCGAATGATGTTCTTCGCCTGGTTCGGATTGCGCTCCAACCAGTCGCCGAGCTGATCGCCGACCACCTTCTGCACGAACGCCTTCGCCTCGGTGTTGCCGAGCTTCGTCTTGGTCTGCCCCTCGAACTGCGGCTCGCCGAGCTTGATCGAGATGACTGCGGTCAGTCCCTCGCGCACGTCGTCGCCGGAGAGGTTGTCGTCCTTCTCCTTGAGGAGGTTGTTCGCTCGCGCGTATTTGTTGACCAGGGTCGTCAGTGCCGCACGGAAGCCTTCCTCGTGCGTTCCACCCTCGTGGGTGTTGATGGTGTTGGCATAGGTGAACACGTTCTCGGTGTACGAGGTCGTCCACTGCATCGCGACCTCGAGCGAGATCTTGCGCTCGGTGTCCTCCGACTCGAAGGCGATGATCTCGTCGTTGACCACTTCGGCGTGGCGCACCTTGTTGAGGTACTCGACGTAGTCCACCAGACCGCGCTCGTAGAAGAACACATCGCCGGGCTGCTTGGTGACGGTCGCGCCGTCCTCCTCGACCTCGTAGGCCGAGGACTCGCGCTCGTCGCGCAGCTCGATGCGCAGCCCCTTGTTGAGGAACGCCATCTGCTGGAACCGCGTGCGGAGGGTGTCGTAGTCGAACTCGGTCGTCTCCTGGAAGATCTCCGCGTCGGGCCAGAACGTGATGCTCGTCCCGGTCTCGTCGGTCGCCTCGCCCTTTTCGAGCTTCTGCTGGGGGACACCGCCGTCGGCGAAGCTGTGCCGCCAGACGAAGCCCTTCTGCTTGACCTCCACGTCGAACCGCGTCGAAAGGGCGTTCACGACGGAGGAGCCGACGCCGTGCAGTCCACCGGAGACGGCGTACGCGCCGCCGCCGAACTTTCCGCCGGCGTGCAGGATCGTGAGGACGACCTCGACCGTCGACTTGTTCGGGTCCGACGAGTGCGGGTCGACCGGGATTCCTCGGCCGTTGTCGACGACGCGCACGCCGCCGTCGGCGAGCATCGTCACCAGGATCGTGTCGGCGTAGCCGGCCAGCGCCTCATCGACCGAGTTGTCGACGATCTCGTAGACCAGGTGGTGCAGGCCTCGGGGACCGGTCGACCCGATGTACATGCCGGGGCGCTTGCGCACAGCCTCGAGGCCCTCGAGGATCTGGACCGAATCCGCGCCGTACTCTCCGGGCTGCTTCGCCTTGGGTGCGGGCTGTGGAGTCTGGGTCCCTGAGCCAGTCGAAGGGGCGGGGGTTCCCCCGGTGTTCGATTCCGTCTCGTCAGCAGGGGATTCAGGCGTCATCAGAGGGCATTCTCCACATCGATATCACGAACTCCCATTCTAGCGGAGTTTCGTCGAGAAATGCCGCTCAACGGCCGTGTGTGGGCCTCTGAGCGTTTCGACCCCCTCGGATGGTGCCCTACCCGTAGGTATCGCGTGGGCCCCGTCCTGGAACGGCTCTGGGACCCCATTTCCACGAGGGGACGTCCGGTCCGATGAACCGGAGGTTCTCCACGCCCGCATCCGGATACCGTCGACCGATCTCCGTGAGGATCGTCGCCCGCATGAACTGCAGGTTCTTCGCCCACGCCGTCGAATCGCACTTGACGGTGAGCAGACCGCGCTCCAGAGACACCGGCTCCGAGTGCTTCGCGGTGTCGGCCCCAGCGAGGTCGGCCCACTGCCGAACGAGGTCTTCCCGGGCGAGGGTGATCTGCCATCCCGAGTCCCGACTCAGCTTGTCGAGCACGGCGCCGAGCGCGCCGGGATCGCGCCCCGGCGTGAACGGAGCGTTGTCGTCGTCCGTGGGCATGCGCCGCTTGCGCTTCCAGCTCTTCGAGCTCGGCTGCAGGCCGCGCAGTCGCAGGTACGTGCCGATCGTCTCCGGGACGTCAGCCGGCGGAGTGGAGACCGGGGGAGTCGATGCCGCGTCAGTCATCCGTCCCCCTCTCGTCGCTGATCGTTCCAGCGCTGATCCGCACCACGTGCGCGTGCAGCACCTCGGGGATATCCTCCTCCACCGCTGCCGTCACCACCACCTGTTCGTATCCTGCCGTCAGGGCGGCGAGGCGCTGTCGACGATCGGCATCGAGTTCCGCGAAGACGTCGTCGAGGATGAGGACGGGATCTCCGGCCGGGGACTCGCTGCGCAACAGCTCGGCCGAGGCCAGCCTCAGCGCGAGGGCCACAGACCACGACTCGCCATGCGATGCATAGCCCTTCACAGGGAGGTCGCGAACACGCAGCACGAGGTCATCGCGATGCGGACCGGTGAGGGTGAGTCCGCGGTCGAGTTCGTTCGACCGCTTCGCCGCGAGCGAGGCGCGGAACAACTCGGCGATGTGCCCGGGATCTCCGAGCCGGTCGACCGATGATCCGGCGTTTCCTCCGTCCGCGGCATCTTCGCCCTCTTCGGGATCTCCTCCGCCGACCGAGAGGGCCCATTCCAGCTGCGGGCGGTGGTCGGCCCCGGCGATCGCCTCGTACGCATCGGCGACCGGCTGCTGCAGATCCACGGCCAGCCGCTGTCGAGCGGTGATGATCTCCGAACCGAGGGAGACGAGCTTGTCGTCCCACACATCGAGAGTGCTCAGCGCCTCGCCGCGGATTCCCCTGGCCCTGGCCGACTTCAGGAGCGCGTTCCGTTGCTTGAGCACACGGTCGTAGTCGGCGAGGACGGCGGCGAGTCTCGGAGTGCGCTGGATGAGGAGCTGATCGGTGAACCGACGACGAGCCGAGGGATCGCCTCTCACGATCTGCAGGTCCTCCGGAGCGAACAGCACGACGTGTGCATACCGGGGGAGCTCGTTCGGCTTCGACGGCGACCCGTTGATGCGCGCCTTGTTCGATCCCTGCCGGTTGACCTGCACCTCGGCGAGGACACGGCGCTCCCCGTGAGAGAGGCGAGCCCTGATGACGGCGAACTCCTGTCCGTCGCGGACCATCGGTGCGTCCGAGGAGACACGATGGGACCCCAGAGTCGCCAGGAACACGACCGCTTCGGCGAGGTTCGTCTTGCCCTGGCCGTTCCTGCCCACGAGGACGTTCGGACCGCGGTGGAGAGCGAGTTCGGCGGTCGCGTAATTGCGGAAATCGACCAGACTCAGGTGCTCCACAATCACGGAGTCAGCCTACCTTCGGTGTCCGACACCTGATTCAGTGTCGGTGAATCTCGGGGATGGGGAGGCGTTAAGCTCCCTGCTCTCGCCGAGCGGGGTCAGCGCAGGAGGAGGTTGGGCTGCAGCAGGTACTTGAACGAGTCGAGGCCGGCCTGATCGACCGAGGTCTGACTCGTGATGAGGACCGGGCTGAGCTTGTTGGCGTTGTCGCTCGATGTGAAGGTGACGCGCACGAACTCGCTCTTCACGGCGCCGAGAGCCTCGATCAGGTACTGCGGATTCAGTCCGAGCGTGACCTCGTCACCGCCGGAGAGGATCGCGTCGACCGACTCGGAAGCGCGCGCATGGTCTCCGCCGGAGGCGTCCATGGTGACGCTGTCGTTCGAGAACGTGAAACGCAGCGGAGCGGCGCGATCGAGGACGAGCGATACGCGGCGGACCGCTTCGACCAGGTCGGCGGTGTTCACGACCGCGTAGTGGTCCGTCTGCTCGGGGAACAGACGACGCACCGGCGGGAAGTTGCCCTTGATCAGGAGCGAGGTGACGGTCTTGTTTCCTGCGGTGAACGCGATGATCTCGCGGTCGCCGGCTCCGGAGAACGCGACCTGGATCGTTCCGGCGTGTCCGAAGGTCTTCCCGACCTCCAGCAGCGTGCGCGCGGGAACCAGCGCGGTGGCCTCGACCGCTTCACCGTCCCACGGCACGTCTCGGAGCGAGACGCGGTAGCGGTCGGTGGCGACAAGACTCAGGGTCTGGCCGGAGACCTCGAGCTGCACACCCGTGAGCACCGGCGTGACGTCATCGCGTGAAGCCGCGAATCCGACCTGCGCGATGGCGGTGCCGAAGTCGTCGGCGGGAACGACTCCCGACGAGCCGGTGACCTCGGGGATGGACGGGTATTCCTCGACCGGCATGGCGGCGAGGGTGAACCGCGCGGAGCCACAGGTCACCGCGATGCCGCCGTCTTCCTCGACCGCGATCTCGATCGGAGCGTTCGGGAGGCGGCTGGCGATGTCCGAGAGAAGTCGACCGTGGACCAGGATCGTGCCCGGGGTCTCCACCGTGGCCTCGATGGTGGTTCGAGCGGAGGCCTCGTAGTCGAATGCCGAGAGCGTGAGGCCGGAACCGTCCGCCTCGATCAGCACTCCCGCGAGGATCGGCTGTGGGTTGCGCTGCGGCAGGAGCTTGACGACGAACGAGACAGCCTCGCTGAAGACATCGCGGTTGACCTGAAACCTCACGGGTGCTCCCTTGTCGTCGAACTGTGACGCGTTGTCGTCGGCCCTGCCGGTGCAGGGCTTCCCATGCTAGCCCCACAGTCCTGCGTATCCCTACGCCGAGGTTCCTGTCATTCGACGGTCGGCTCTCCACACCGTCTGGTGATCGGATCGCGCCCTGAATGACTTAACTCCTTAACGGTGTTAACAGCTGTGGATACTGTGGATAAGTCGGTGGATAGCAAGAGCGAGTAGGGAACTACACAGTTGTCAGTTGTGGAAACCCTGAGGAACCCGCGGGTTGGCGGGGGTGAGGTGCTCGAAGCCCCTCCCGGAGTTATCCACAGGTTTGGGTGATCGACCCACATTCGTCCCGATCGAATCCACGGTCATCCACAAGTTATCCACATGTGCATAGAGGTATCAATCGAGAGATCAGAACCCCAGTCCGGGTGACAAAAAAGGGGAGGTCCGCACCCGATCAGGTGCGGACCTCCCCTTTTTCCGAGACGCGGCGTGTCAGCGCCGTCCCAGCTGGGTCGTGATCTCGGTGACCTGGTTGTAGATGGAGCGACGCTCCTTCATGAGCTCGCTGATCTTCTTGTACGCGTACATGACGGTCGTATGGTCGCGGTTGCCGAACAGCTGCCCGATCTTGGGGAGGGAGAGGTTCGTCCGTTCCCGGCAGAGGTACATGGCGATCTGTCGAGCGGTGGCGATCTGCTGCGAGCGGCTGGACCCGTACAGGTCGTCGACGGTGAGCTTGAAGTACTGCGCGGTCGCCGTGATGATGTCGGTCGGCGAGATGATGTTGTCCTCTGCCGTGTCGATGATGTCGCGCAGCACGGTCTGGGCGAGCGCGATGTCGAGAGGCGATCGATTGAGGCTCGCGAACGCGGAGACGCGGATCAGTGCACCCTCCAGCTCGCGGATGTTGGATGACACCACCGTGGCGATGTACTCGAGCACCTCGTCGGGGATGTGCAGAGACTCGCTCTGGGCCTTCTTGCGGAGAATGGCGATGCGGGTCTCCAGGTCGGGCGCCTGGACGTCGGTGATGAGACCCCACTCGAAGCGGCTGCGCATCCTGTCCTCGAAGCCGGTGAGGAGCTTGGGAGCCACGTCGCTGGTGATGACCACCTGCTTGTTGTGGTCGTGCAGGGTGTTGAACGTGTGGAAGAAGGCTTCCTGGGTCTCGGCCCGCCCCTGCAGGAACTGGATGTCGTCGATGAGGAGGATGTCGACTTCCCGGTATCGCGCCTGGAAGGCAGCACCCCGGTTGTTGGCGATGGAGTTGATGAAGTCGTTCGTGAACTCCTCGCTGGAGACGTATCTGACCTTCACCCCCGCGTAGAGGGACTGCGCGTAATCGCCGATGGCGTGGAGGAGGTGGGTCTTGCCCAGTCCGGAGTCGCCGTAGATGAAGAGGGGGTTGTACGCCTTGGCCGGTGCTTCGGCGACCGCGACGGCGGCCGCGTGGGCGAAGCGGTTGGATTGTCCGATCACGAAGTTGTCGAAGGTGTACTTCGGGTTGAGGCGCGACTCGTGGCGCATCGGGGTGGGCGCAGGCTCCATGGGGGATTCGCTGCGCGTCTGCTCCTGACGACCGAAGTCGCCGACGGCGATCGGCGCGGTCTGCTGCTCGGCGAGCTCGTGGTTGACCACGACGCGGTAGGAGGTGACCTCCTCGCCGATGTGCGAGAGGGCCTCCATGATCGGGAGACGCAGACGCTTGTTGATCTGCGCGGCCGTGAGATCGTTCGGAACCTCGAGATAGAGCGTGGCCGACATCACTCCGGCCGGAACGGCCAGGCTGAGGAAGCCCTGCAGTTGGGGTGTCACCCGGTCGTCGTCGACAAGAAGCTCCTGCACCGTGGTCCAGATGGGGACATCGGGCTGGGCAGGTGAGGACATGACGCTCCGGACGGGTGATCGAGGCGGGGTCTACGTGCCGTGTCCCCTGTGGATAACTTAGGATGCCACGGTAGTCATCCCGGCTGTGAACGGCAACCTGCCCTTGGAATCACGCGGGCGTGTTGCGTCGACGCGAGGTCCGGAGGTTGTGGATAATGGCTGTGCACCCGGTACCGCGCGACGGCTCCGTGAGAGCCCAGATTTGCTCTGTGAGCCGGTAAGACGTACCCTTACTTGGTTGACTTATGCCATTTTTGGCAGTACCCCATGTCTCCGGTCGAAGTGAACCCGGTGGCAGCATTCCCGGAGTGATTCCATGAGCAAGCGCACCTTCCAGCCCAACAACCGTCGTCGCGCCAAGAAGCACGGCTTCCGCGCCCGCATGCGTACGCGTGCCGGCCGTGGCATCCTCGCCGCCCGCCGCGCGAAGGGCCGCACCGAGCTCTCTGCGTAGTCCGCTGTGCTCGCCCGCCCGTATCGGCTGACTCGCGGGAGCGACTATCGTCTGGTCGTTCGTCGCGGATCCCGTTGTGGCGGGGCGCGTGTCATCACCTCGGTGTTGACCACGGGCGAGAACAGAGCCGCGAGGTTCGGATTCATCATCAGCAAGCACGTGGGCACCGCAGTGGTGCGCAACTCCGTGCGTCGTCGGCTCAAGGCGGTGTGCGCGGAGGCGCTTCCACGGGTTCCTGAGGGCACGGATGTCGTCATCCGTGCCCTTCCTGCGTCTGCGACCGCCTCTTACGCGGAGCTTCGAGCCGATGTCGATCGGTGCCTCCGCCGCCTGGAGCCGGCGGCTTCCGCGGTGTCGGCATGACCGCCCTTCCGGCGTCGTCCGTCGGGACCGCACATCTGCATGCGCAGGACCTGGTGCGGAGCATTCCGGTGATCCCGCGGAATCTCGTGCTGGGGTTCCTCACCGCCTACCGCAAGGTCATCTCGCCGATGTATGGAGATGTCTGTGCGTACTACCCCAGCTGTTCCGCCTACGCTGTAGGTGCGGTGCAGCAGCACGGCGCAGTGAAGGGGGCGGCGCTCTCCGCATGGCGCATCCTCCGCTGCAACCCCTGGACCACCGGCGGCGTCGATGACGTCCGTCCCCACGAACACTTCCGTTACGACCTGACCGCACACGGTTTCGTCGTCCCTTCCCGAAAGGACTGATCGGTGGGTCTTGACCTTCTGCTCGCCAGCGCGACTCCCAGCCCTCAACCGGCGGGGGGTGGCTTCGATCTGATCGGCACCATCCTGTGGCCGCTCAAGTGGGTGGTCGAGCTGATCCTCGTCGCCTGGCACTGGCTGCTGACGGCTGTCGGTCTGCCCGCGGCCTCCGGCATCACCTGGGTGCTGTCGATCGTCGGACTCGTGATCGTCGTCCGTGCTGCTCTCATTCCGCTGTTCGTCAAGCAGATCAAGAGCCAGCGCAAGATGATGGAAATCGCTCCTGAACTGCGAAAAGTTCAGGAGAAGTACCGCGGCAAGAAGGATCAGCTCTCTCGTGAGGCCATGAGCCGCGAGACCATGGCGCTGTACAAGAAGCACGGTACGACACCGATGTCGAGCTGTCTGCCGCTTCTGGTGCAGATGCCGATCTTCTTCTCGCTCTACAGCGTGCTGAGCGATGTCAGCAAGCACGCTCGAGACAACATCGGTGGTGTCGGTCTCCTCAGCCCGGAGCTGACGAAGGAGTTCTACGACGCGAAGCTGTTCGGTGTGGCGTCGCTGCACGAGACGCTGGGTAACGCGATCGATGCGCAGAACACGACGGCCATCATCATCCTGGTCACGCTCGTGGTGCTCATGATCGGGTCGCAGTTCTTCACGCAGCTGCAGATCATCTCCAAGAACCTGTCGCCCGAGGCCAAGACCGGCCAGGCGTACCAGATGCAGAAGATCATGCTGTACGTGTTGCCGCTGGGCTTCATCTTCTCGGGTGTCTTCTTCCCGCTCGGCGTCGTCGTGTACTGGTTCATCTCGAACCTCTGGACCATGGGTCAGCAGTTCCTCGTCATCCGCGAGATGCCCACTCCCGGTTCCGAAGCTGCCAAGGCACGCGAGGAGCGTCTTGCACGCAAGGGCAAGGCGATCGATTCCTCCGGCAAGGTCGTTCCGATGGCTGCCTACGAGGCTGAGCAGCAGCGTCTGCTCGAAGAGGCCGAGAAGGCGAAGGCAGAAGCACCGAAGCGTCAGCAGCCGGTCGGCAAGAAGCGTGCGAAGAAGAAGGGGAGCGGTTCATGAGCGAGACCATGACCGACAACACCGAGCCGACTGTGGCCCAGCTCGAGAACGAGGGAGACGTCGCGGCGGACTACCTCGAGGAGCTTCTCGACATCGCGGACATCGACGGTGATCTGAACCTGGATGTGCGGCAGGGTCGGGCATACGTCTCCGTCGAGGCTGAGGGCGATGCGCTGGCGTTGCTCTCCGCTCCGGAGACCGTACAGGCTCTGCAGGAGCTGACTCGTCTCGCGGTGCAGAGCAAGACCGGTTCCTTCTCACGACTGATCCTCGACATCGCAGGCTCGCGCGACACGCGTCGTCGCCAGCTGGAGACGCTGGTCGACGCCGCGGCCGCCAAACTCGACGAGGGTTCCTCCCAGGCATCTCTGCCCTCGATGTCGAGCTATGAGCGCAAGCTCGTCCATGACATCGCCGCCGATCGGGGCCTGGTCTCCGAGTCCTACGGCGAGGGTGCTGACCGTCACACGGTCCTGCGCCGACGCTGACGTTTCACGTGAAACATCGGACGAACGGGGACGCTCATGAGTGATCTCGAGCAGGAGCCCTCCTCCGCTGCCGGTCTCTTCGGGGATCGTATCGACGTGGCGCGTGCCTTCACGGCTGCTCTTTCCCGCGAGGGGGAGGAGCGCGGACTCATCGGCCCCCTCGAGCTCCCGCGCCTGTGGACGAGACACATCCTCAACAGTGCGATCGCCGCTCCGCTGTTCCACGGTTCGGTGGCGGATATCGGTTCGGGGGCCGGCCTACCGGGGCTCGTGCTCGCGATCGCGCGTCCTGATGTGCAGTGGACGCTGATCGAGCCGATGGAAAGACGGGTCATCTGGCTCAACGAGCAGGTGGAGGCGCTGGATCTGTCCAACGTCGTGGTGCTGCGAGCTCGCGCGGAGGACGTACGTCCTCCGGAGGGCTTCGACGTGGTCACCGCTCGTGCGGTGAGTGCGCTCCGTACCTTGATTCCGCTGACCGCACCGCTGGTTCGTGACGGTGGCGAGCTCACTCTGCTCAAAGGCATGAATGCAGCGAACGAGATCGATGCCGCACAGAAGCAGATCAAGAAGTTCCGCCTCTCGGACGTTCGCGTCGAGGTCCTGGGTGAGGGAGTCATCCCCGAGACGACTCGTGTGATTCGCGCGCGCGTCCGCTAGTCACGTCTTCTTCAAAGGGGGATGTTTCACGTGAAACATCCCCCTTCGTGTTCATGGGCAGGGTCTCATCGCTCGGGCATCACCGTCTCGGTGCTTTGGCGCCCGTAGTGCCTCGCTCCGCGCGCGACCAACGAGGGCTATCACGACCTCGACGAGACCGACTGCCCATCTGAAAGCGGATTCGCGCGCCGCACGCAGCGTGATGTTCGCCGGGAGGGGAGGCCCTATCGCCGCAGCTCCCCAGTTAGGACACCTCACCATCGGCATCGGCATCGGCATCGGCATCATGTCGCTCGAATGGTTCTGCATCGCTGGGAGAGGCTCGGAATCGTTGTGCACTACGTCTCGTGAGCACCACTAGCCAGGCATCCTCGTGCGCTGCGTCGTGATGGCTCTGGTGCCGTCCGCGTACGCGGTGTTTCACATGAAACGGGTACGCCATAGAGGGGGAGTTCCGGGCGCGCGGCGTCCTGGGAGGAGAGTTGTCGACTCGGTCATCTGGCGTGTAGCCCCGTAACATCCGTGGCGCGACATTCGAGGCACAACACCCCTGGCGTGAAGCCCTGGCATAGACCCGGGGCGTTCGGGTTGCGCTAACCCCGCATGATGGGGCGGTCCACGTGAGAGCTCGGTGGCCGGGAATCGTCCGGACTAGGTTCAAGCGACTCTCGACATCGAAGGGTGGCGGCTTCATGATGTTGCTTTTCTACCGTGTTTCACGTGAAACATGCAGATCGGACCACTGATGAAGCCCTCTCCGTCGAGGAGGGGGCTTGCTCTGCGCGGTAGAGAACAGATCTGTCGCGCGCCCAAGTCCCTGAGACTAGACGGAGTGTCGCAGGCAGCCGGCGGTGAGAAGCTCCTGGTGGCTGCTCGGTGGATGGCCTACGCCGGCTTCATGGTCTTGCCTCTTGACGGTGTTTCACGTGAAACATGCAAACCGGACCACCTATGCCGGCCCTCTGGGCGAGGAGAGTGGGCCGAGTCAGCCTCTGTCGCGCGTCCAGTCCCTGACAACAGACGGAGTGTCGCAGGCAGCCGGCGGTGAGAAGCTCCTGGTTGCTGCCCGGCGGATGGCATACGACGGCTTCGTGGTTTCGCCGCTCGACGGTGTTTCACGTGAAACATGCAGACCAGACCGCCTGTGACGGCCCTTTGGTCGAAGAGAGTGGGCTGAGTCATCCTCTGTGCGGTAGAGAACAGATCTCGACGTGCGCCGGAAGCGCCTGAGGATAGACGGAGTGTCACAGGCACCCCGGGGGATAGAAGTTGTTGGTGCTGCGCGTCGGACGGCGCCCGCCGGCTCTGCCGACACAGGGACGTCTGAAACCACACGCGTGGCGCAGCGCAGGAGCGGAGTTCCTCGCCGTGGCCGGCCAGAGGCGTGAGGACCACCCCCGTCTGAGTCAGTGGGTGGTGACACCGAAACATGATCGGCGTGGCGGTGCCGAGCGCAGCGAAGCTCGTCACTCTGTCGGCGATATCATCAGGAGGCCCCGGCACACTCCGTCTACTGTGGAGACTCCTGCAAGTGGGGTGCGCTGTACCCGCCAGCACCGGGAGAGGGCAGCCCGGCACGCTAGCTGTCGCCGTCATCGCCACAGTACGCACTGTTTCACGTGAAACATCCGCCGTGCGGCGCATCAAGCGGAGCGGGAGAAGCCGGCATGGCGGAGACTGGCCGCGGGAACGAGGAGCCCGACGTGCTTCGCTCGAGCTGCGACAGTGCTCTCGTCATCGAACGTCTCTGCTTGCGATTAGAGTGGAACGCGGCCCCGAAAGGAGTGGATGTTTCACGTGAAACCATCCGAGAAGACATCCTCGAGCGAATCGTTCGGGATGGACACGCCGCTTGCGCGGGAACTCGCTGACCTCTCCGCCCGCAGGCGCGCACTCGAAGGGGTTGCCGTGGAGTTCACCGGCGAAACCCGCGTTCTCACGGTGTCGAACCAGAAGGGTGGAGTGGGAAAGACCACCACCGCCGTGAACATCGCTTCCGCACTGGCAGGGATGGGCGGGAAGGTGCTGGTCATCGACCTCGACCCGCAGGGAAACGCATCCACAGCCCTGGGAGTACCCCACAGTGCTGAGGTCTCCAGTGTCTACGACGTGCTGATCGACGAGCTTCCGCTGGCAGACATCGTGCAGCAGAGCCCGGAGGATCCCAACCTCTTCTGCGCACCGAGCACGATCCACCTCGCGGGGGCGGAGATCGAGCTGGTCGCGCAGGTCGCTCGAGAGCATCGTCTTCGTCGCGCGCTCGACGTGTACCTCGCAGAGCACCCGATGGACTTCGTCATCATCGACTGCCCACCCTCCCTGGGCCTGCTCACGATCAACGCCTTCACCGCCGCGACAGAGGTTTTCATCCCCATCCAGTGCGAGTACTACGCACTGGAAGGATTGAGCCAACTGCTCGGCAGCATTCAGATGATCCAGAAGCACCTGAACCCGGTGCTCCACCTCTCGACGATCCTGCTGACGATGTTTGATGGGCGTACCCGTCTGGCACAACAGGTCGCGGAGGAAGTGCGGACGCATTTCCCCGAGCAGGTGCTGGAGACCGTGATCCCTCGATCCGTACGGGTATCCGAGGCCCCGAGTTTCGGCCAGACCGTGATCGCCTACGACGCCCAATCCGCCGGCGCGATCGCATACCGTGAGGCCGCTGTTGAGATCGCGTCGCGCAGAGCGACGCAGAGCAAGGAGAAATGATGGCGAAGCGCACTGGACTGGGCCGGGGCATCGGTGCCCTCATCCCCACGGCGGATCAGTCGGAACGTCCCGTCGATGTCTTCTTCCCGGGCGCGAGCCTGCGACAGACGAGCACCCAGGCGGCTCCCGTGGCCGATGCCGAGGCGCCGGAGCTCGAGAATGTCCCCGGCATTCATCTGGTCCAGGTCGACCCGAACAGCATCGTCGCGAATCCGCGTCAGCCTCGGACGCACTTCGACCCCGAGGATCTCGCAGAGCTGGTGCACAGCGTCCGCGAGTTCGGGGTGCTGCAGCCCGTCGTGGTTCGAAAGAACGCCGATGGCGAGTACGAGCTCATCATGGGGGAGCGCCGCACGCGCGCCGCGCGCGAGGCCGGCCTCGACGTCATCCCCGCGATCGTCCGTGACACCGCAGACGAGGATCTGCTGCGCGACGCCCTGCTGGAGAACCTCCACCGTTCAGAGCTGAACCCGCTCGAAGAGGCCTCTGCATACCAGCAGCTGCTCGACGACTTCGGAATCACCCAGGAGGAACTGGCCACGCGCATCGGCCGTTCCCGCCCGCAGATCAGCAACACGATTCGACTGCTGAAGCTCCCCGTCCCGGTGCAGCAGCGGGTGGCTGCCGGAGTGCTCACTGCCGGGCACGCGCGAGCGATCCTGAGTCTCGAGACACCGGAGTCGATGCAGCGCCTTGCGGACAAGGTCGTGAATGAAGACCTCTCGGTGCGAGCGACGGAGGAAGCGGCGAAGGCACAGCCCCGTGCCGGGTCGTCCGCGAAGCCGACCCCGGGTGCGCGACGCGCGTATCTGGATGAGGTGGCCGGCAAGCTCGGCGACCGTCTCAACACGCGTGTGAAGATCGCACTGGGAGCGCGAAAAGGGCAGGTCACTATCGATTTCGCTTCCATCCAGGATCTCAATCGGATTCTCGAGGAGCTCGGAGAAGGCGGTTACGGCTCGTCGAAGTGAGGTCCCGCCAGCGGCAGCGCTAGCCTAGACTCGCGTCATCGTGACGACGAGGGGGATGTCATGTCGAGAACAGCCGGTCCAGCAGCCATCAAGCGCCGTGTGATCGCGGTCAGCATCGCCGCCGCGTTGGGTGGATTCCTCTTCGGATTCGACACCGCAGTGATCAACGGGGCGGTCGACGCGCTCGCGGGCGACGTCTCCGGATTCGACCTCGGTACTGCGCTCAAGGGATTCGCCGTGTCGTCAGCCCTCATCGGCTGTGCAGTGGGCGCGTGGTTCGCCGGCCCCGTCTCCAACAAGTACGGACGCATCCCCGTGATGGTGGTCGCGGCCACGATGTTCTTCATCTCCGCGATCGGGTCCGGTCTCGCCTTCAGCGTCGTCGACCTCATCATCTGGCGGGTGATCGGGGGACTGGGAGTCGGAGCCGCCTCCGTGATCGCGCCGGCGTACATCGCCGAGGTGTCACCCGCAGCGATCAGAGGTCGCCTGGGCTCGCTGCAGCAGCTGGCGATCGTCACCGGTATCTTCGCCGCGCTGCTCTCCGATGCGCTGCTCGCAGGCATCGCCGGCGCGGCGGACCAGCCGCTGTGGGGACTCACCGCCTGGCGCTGGATGTTCATGGTCGCCGCGATCCCTGCGCTGGTCTACGGACTGGTCTCGCTGCGACTCCCGGAATCTCCGCGCTATCTGGTGCGCAAGGGCGAGCTGAAACGGGCGGCAGACGTGCTGGAGACCGTCACCGGCACGGTCGATGTCCAGGGCAAGATCGACGAGATCACCGGCACGATCAACACAGAGCGCTCGGAATCGTTGCGTGATCTGCGTGGTAATCGCCTGGGGCTGAAGCCCATCGTCTGGATCGGCATCCTGCTGTCCGTTTTCCAGCAGTTCGTCGGTATCAACGTCATCTTCTACTACTCGACGACGCTCTGGCAGTCGGTGGGCTTCGATGAGTCCAGTGCTCTCCTGACCTCCGTCATCACCTCGGTCACGAACATCGTGGTCACGATCGTGGCGATCCTGCTCGTCGACAAGGTCGGTCGCCGGATCATGCTGCTGGTGGGCTCGGTCGGCATGACCGTGACGCTCGGCCTCATGGCAGTGGCCTTCTCGTTCGGCACACTGGATGCGCAGGGGACGGCGACGCTCCCCGACCCGTGGGCCACGATCGCCCTGGTCTGTGCGAACGGATTCGTGGTGTTCTTCGGTGCGAGCTGGGGGCCGCTGGTCTGGGTTCTGCTCGGCGAGATCTTCCCGAACTCCATCAGAGCCGGAGCCCTCGCGGTGGCCGCAGCGGCACAGTGGGTCGCCAACTTCTTCATCTCCACCACCTTCCCGGCCTTCGCCGAGATCGGCCTCACGTTCGCCTACGGGTTCTACGCGTTCTTCGCGCTCCTGTCGTTCTTCTTCGTGTTCTTCAAGGTGCCGGAGACCAAGGGCAAGGAGCTCGAGGACATGACGGAGAACATGAAGGTGGAGCGCCGGCGGGGTCCGCAGCCGACGTAGGCTGGGAGTATGACCGAGTCCGTACAGCGCCGCGCCAGCCTGGAAGTGTTGCGCGCCGAAGCGTCGGACGAACTCGCGGTCCTCATCCAGGAGCGGCTTCTCGGCGGAGAGGATCCGTGGGAGTTCATGGAGGAGCTCCCGAGCGTCGACGAACTCGTCGTCTACCTGCTGCGCGCCGACAACATCAATGCGAACGACGGTGTGCGCCCCAACGCGGCCAGGCACTACCGGGTGCTGCGGCAGATCGCCCTGGAGTACCCGGAGCTGACCTCGGCCGTCTGGGGCCTCCTCGACGAGAAGCAGCGCCATCGCCGCTGGGACCCGACCGTCGCCGACGCCTCCTGACGTGGAGGTCGTGCTCGTTCCGCATGACCCGACGTGGTCGGAGACCTTCGCACGTGTCGCGTCGGAACTGCGCAGGCATGGGAATCCGGACTGGCGCGTCGAACACGTCGGATCCACGGCGATCCCCGGGATGAGCGCCAAGCCGATCATCGACGTCGCGGTGCGCATCGCCGATGACGAAGACCTCGAGCTGCATCGACCTGGGCTCGAGGCCGCAGGATGGGCGGTCGGGAGCAGTGTGCGAAGCCATCGGGTGATGATCATCGAAGAGAACGGTGTACGCACGCGAATCGCCCACTTCTTCGAAGCCGCCGATTGGGATCAGGTGAACCAGCGCATCCTTCGCGACTGGCTGTTGCAGAATCCGGAGGATGCCCGGCTCTACGAGCGGGCGAAGCACGCTGCGGTTGACGCCTCGCGCAGGGGAGACGAGTCGTACAACGTGGGGAAGACCGCGGTGGTTCAGCTGCTCGTCGACCGGGCACGTGCTGCTCGCGGGCTGCCGTCGGTCTCCGTGTACGACAAAGACTGAGCAGAGCGGTCCGCGGGACGACTCGGGGCGGATACGAGAAAGGGCCGCACCTCCCCGGGAGGTGCGGCCCTTCGTCTCGGGGGACTCAGCCGATGAACGCGGCCAGGTCCTTCTCCAGCGCGAACTTGGGCTTCGCGCCGATGATGGTCGTCTTGACCTCACCGCCGTGGAAGACCTTCATCGCCGGGATCGACGTGATCTGGTACTTCATCGCCAGCTCAGGGTTCTCGTCGACGTTGAGCTTGAGGATGGTGATCTTGTCGGGGTTGTCCGCCTGGATCTCGTCCAGGACCGGTGCGACCATACGACACGGACCACACCACTCGGCCCAGAAGTCCACCAGCACGGGACCGTCGGCCTGCAGAACGTCCTGCTCCCAGGTCGCCTGGCTCGTAGCCTTTGCACTCATCAGAGTTCTCCTTGATTCGAGGTTCGCCTGCTACAACAGCGGGCGAGGGAAAAGTGTTCCCGCCCCTACGCGGTGGCGGTGAGGATCTCCGCGGCCTCGGCGGCCGGAACCTCCACGGAAGGGTCTTCGAGGTCGGCCAGGAAGTGCTCCGCGTCGAGAGCAGCGACCGTGCCGGAGCCGGCCGCCGTGATGGCCTGACGGTAGGTGGGGTCGATCACGTCACCGGCAGCGAAGACTCCCGGAACCGACGTCTTCGACGAGCGGCCGTCGACCCAGATGGTGCCTTCCGGCGTGAGCTCGAGCTTGTCGTGCACGAGGTGCGTGCGCGGGTCGTTGCCGATCGCGATGAAGAGCCCGTCGAGCGGGAGGTCGCTGAGCGTGCCGTCGACCGTGGAACGCAGCTGCACACCGGTCACGGAGTCGCCTCCGAGGACCTCGGCGACCTCGCTGTTCCACACGAACTCGATCTTCTCGTTCGCGAAGGCGCGCTCCTGCATGATCTTCGAGGCCCGCAGGGTGTCCTTGCGGTGGATCACGTAGACCTTGTCTGCGAAGCGGGTGAGGAACGTGGCCTCTTCCATGGCGGAGTCGCCACCGCCGACGACGGCGATCGTCTTCTCGCGGAAGAAGAATCCGTCGCACGTGGCGCACCAGGAGACGCCGTAGCCCGAGAGGCGCTCTTCGCCGGCGATGTCGAGCTTGCGGTACGCCGAGCCGGTCGCGTAGATGAGGGACTGCGTCTCGTGCTCCGCACCGCTGCCGAGGATGACCTTCTTGACGGGCCCCTCGAGCTGGAGTTCGGTGACATCGTCGTAGACGACCTCGGTGCCGAACTTCTCCGCCTGCTCCTGGAACTTGGCCATGAGCTCAGGTCCCTGGATCCCTTCGGGGAAGCCGGGGTAGTTCTCGACCTCGGTGGTGTTCATCAGCTCTCCGCCGACCTCGACGGAGCTCGCGATGAGCAGCGGCTTGAGGTTCGCCCTGGCCGCGTAGATGGCAGCCGTGAATCCGGCGGGGCCGGAGCCGATGATGATGACCTGACGCATGTGATCTCCTTCTTAGAAACTGCAGTCGAATGACCTTCGAATGCTTCAACCCATGGTAACCGCGAGGCATTCCCTGCGCAGGGTGGGGCGCAGGCCGCGGAGCGGTCTGGGTGGGTGGATCAGCGCCCGGGGAGGAACCGGCGGACGAGAGCAGTGCCGGCCTTGAGCTCGGGGGCGCGCATCACGGCGAGGATCGCGACATAGACGACCACCACGACGAGGCCGATGATCGCGGTACCTACGGCGCCCTGGATCTTGTCGACCATCATCCATCCTGAGGTACCGCCGAGCAGGATGAATGCTCCCCAGCCGGCCAGCCCCGCCGGGATGCCGGCGATCGCGAACCGGCCGATGGCCGACATCCAGGAAGCCACCTGCAGGCCACCGATCTTTCGATGCAGCAACCAGGTGGCGAGGATCGTCTGCAGGATGCTCGCGATCGACTGT
>NZ_LSJW01000048.1:0-6454 GCF_001557335.1 Microbacterium sp. CCH5-D1 | reverse complement strand
GGCTGGGGGTCATCGCGAGCCTTTCGTGGAGCGTCCGAGGGGGAGAACGCGACGGGTGACCGGGGGATTCCCGCGAGAAGCCGGGCCTGCTCGACCCCGGTCCGCAGCCGTCGGATTCGGCACGTGTTCCTGCGACTTGTACGCTGGATGCATCCCCCGATCCACCCGGCAACTCGCGCGCCGGCGACCTCGGCGCGCGCTCACACATGCAAGGACGCAGATGAACGATTCCGCGGCACACCGCGACGACTGGACAGAGAGCGAAGAGCTGGCGGAGCGGATGATCCCGCTCATCGGGGCGCTCCGACGGGAGCACGACGTCGTCACGTCGCTCCACGGGCATCGTCTGCTCGGCCTGTCGGCGACGGGGCTGGTCGAGGTGCACGAGCGTGTCGCCCAGCTCGGTCACGAGCGTCTGCCGATCGAGGACAGCCTTGCGGTGCTGGAAGCGATCCATGCTCTCGCGCCCGGGGCATCCTCCCTCGACGTCGCCCGCCTGGTCGCCGGCCACGCGGAGAGCGGTCAGCCGTTGCAGGCCTATCTCGCAGATGTGCTCGCTCCGGCCATGGGAGCTGTCGCCGCTGAGGCCACCGACGTCGTGCTCTACGGGTTCGGGCGGATCGGCCGCCTCCTCGCTCGTATCCTCATCGCCCACACGGGAGGCGGGAGCGGGCTGCGTCTGCGTGCCATCGTCGTCCGCCGCGGTGCCGAGAACGATCTCGTCAAGCGCGCGTCACTGCTGCTGCGCGACTCCGTGCACGGCCGCTTCGCCGGTTCGGTCACGGTCGACGAAGATGCCGAGCAGATCATCGCGAACGGCACCCGCATCCAGGTGATCTACTCCGACGACCCGGCGACCATCGACTACAACGCGCACGGCATCCACGACGCGATCGTCGTGGACAACACCGGACGCTGGCGCGACGAGGCGGGGCTCTCCCAGCACCTGCAGTCGAAGGGCGTCGCCCGCGTGCTGCTCACGGCCCCCGGCAAGAGCCCGCTCAAGAACATCGTCCACGGCATCAACGACGACACCATCGCCGACTCCGACCGCATCATCTCGGCCGCGTCCTGCACGACCAACGCCATCACTCCGGTGCTCGCGGCGATCGATGAGGCGTACGGCGTCGTCAAGGGGCACGTGGAGACCGTGCACTCGTTCACGAACGATCAGAACCTGATCGACAACTTCCACAAGGGCGACCGACGCGGACGTTCGGCCGTGCTCAACATGGTCATCACCGAGACGGGGGCGGCCAAGGCCGTGGCCAAGGCGCTCCCGCAGCTCGAGGGCAAGCTCACCGGCAGCTCGATCCGCGTCCCGACGCCCGACGTGTCGCTCGCGGTGCTGCACCTGACCATCGAGCGTCCCGCGACCAAGGACGAGGTCAACGACTACCTGCGCCGCGTCTCGCTGCACTCCAAGCTCCGTCAGCAGATCGACTACGTGGAGAGCCCCGACGTCGTCTCCACCGATTTCGTCGGCTCGCACCGTGCCGGCATCGTCGACGGCCTCGCCACCATCGCCGACGAGGACACCCTCATCCTGTACGTCTGGTACGACAACGAGTTCGGATACTCCTGCCAGGTCATCCGTGTGCTCGAGGTCATGGCGGGCTCGCACCCGATCGTGCTGCCGGAGCGCCGCGAGGTGACCCTGCAGGGCTGAGTCTCGCCGTTCGCCGGGTTTCGTCGTATCGTCCGGAGTACCCGGCATGATGAGGTCATGAAGACCGCGGCTCAGCGCACCGATCGTCTCCGTTCGCATCGCCTCCGTTCGCATCGCCTGACCGCTCCGGCGCGCACCGTGACGGATGCGGCGCAGCACATGCTCGCCGTGCAGAGTCAGGACTTCACGGCCGGTCGGTGGGCGCTCGCCGTGCGTACCCGCGGTGAGCCGACACTGCGCGACGTCGACCGGGCCTTCGACCGCGGCGACATCGTGCGCGCGTGGACGATGCGCGGCACCCTGCACACCGTCCCGGCGCGAGACCTCGGTTGGATGCTCCAGGTCACCGCCGGGCGGCAGCGGCAGCAGGCAGCCACCCGTCACCGTGACCTCGGCATCGACGACGACATGGTCGCCGCTGCCGTTCGCGCCCTGACGCCGCGCCTGCGCGATGGCGGGTGCACGCGTGCGGAGGTGTTCGAGGTGCTGGAGGGGATCGGCATCGACCCCTCCGGTCAGCGCGGCATCCACCTGCTGTTCACCCTCACGATCGCCGGGCTGATCTGCCAGGGACCGGTCGTGGCCCGCGCCGGTGTCGCCCGCGAACAGCGCTTCGTCCTCGTGGAGGAGCACATCCGCGAGCACGCAGCACCCGACGATCCGCTCGCCGAGCTGTTCGTCCGCTACGTCGACGGCCATGGTCCTGCCGGGGTCGCCGACTTCGCGTGGTGGTCGGGCCTCACTCTGGGTCAGTCACGTGAGGCGGCAGAGCGGGCGGCCTCCAGCGTCGAAGAGGTCGACGAAGGGCTCTTCGTCGCGTGCCGGCCTCCGCGTCGGGCGAGCGGCGCCGCGTCGGTCCATGCTCTCGGCGCGTTCGACGAGTACTACATCTCCTACGCCGATCGCACGGCCGTATGCGACCCGGCGTATCTGGCGGCGATCGGGCCGGGGAAGAACGGCATGGTGCGTCCGACGATCGTCGAACAGGGCCGCGTCATCGGCTCCTGGTCGCATGCGAGCGCGACCAGGAGTGCACCGCCAGAGCTCTTCGAGGCGCCAGAGGATCCCGAGGTCGTGGCCGCAGCCCTCGCGCGGTTCGCCCGCTTCGCCGACGACTGAGACGCCCGCCCGAGCCCGACCCGCCCCTACTCGCTGGCGTGGCGCCTACTCGCTGGCGTGCCGCCTACTCGCTGGCGTGGCGCGCGAGGAAGCTGTAGACCTCGTTGTCGTCGACGCCCGGAAACGCGCCGCGGGGGAGAGGGGAGAACATGTGCGTGTGCACGCGCGCGCTCGGCCAGGCCCGTCCGCTCCACCGATCGCTCAGCTCGGCCGAGGGGCGACGGCAGCACGACTCGTCGGGGCACGTCGATACCGCGCGGTCGTTCGTCTCGCGTCCACGCCACCACCGTGCGTCGTCGAAGGGCACCCCGACCGTCACCGAGAACTCGCCGTCGGTCGACGACCCGGTCTGCGTCGAGCACCAGAAGGTGCCGGACGGGGTGTCGGTGTACTGGTGGTGCTCCACCGTGCGGTTCTGCTGCGTGAACGCGGCGCGGGCCTGGAACTTGCGACACACCCGCTGTCCTTCCACGGCACCGGTCACATCCATCGGCAGCGGCAGGTCGTCGTTCTCGTACACACGGGTGATCGCCCCGGTGGAGTCGACGCGCAGGAAGTGCAGCGCCATGCCGAGGTGCTGTGTCAACAGGTTCGTCATGCGCATGCCCGCCGCCTCGTGCGTGACGCCGAAGCCGTCGCGGAAGTCCTCGACGGCGAGGTTGCGGTCCTTCTTCGCCTGTTGCAGGAACGCGACGGAAGCCGTCTCCGGCATCAGGCAGCATGCGGCGAAGTAGTTGATCTCCAGGCGCTGCTGCAGGAAGTCGGCGTAGTCGGTCGGCGGGGTGTGTCCGAGAAGTCGGTGCGCCATCGCCTGCAACGCCATCGAGCGCAGGCCGTGACCGCCGGGGATCGAGGCCGGCGGCAGGTAGATCCGCCCGTTCTCGAGGTCGGTGACCGACCGTGTCGAGTGCGGGAGATCGTTGACATAGATCAGTTCGAACCCGAGCTTCTCGGCCATGATGCTCACGGTGCGGTGGGTGAGTGCACCCTGCACGTGTCCCGCAGCCTTGAGGTGCTTCTCGGCGAGCTTCTCGATCTCGGGGAGGTAGTTGTTCTGGGCGCGCATCCGCAGCCGCAGCTCGGTGTTGGCGCGGCGTGCTTCCTCCGGGGTCGCGATGGCCTCGCGCTCCCGCCTCTCCAACTCCCGGTGCAGGCCGAGAACGGATTCGATCGTCTCGTCGCTCATCCCCTTGGTGACGCGCACGGGGGCGACGCCGAGCTGCCGGAACACCGGGCTCTCCTGCGCGCGCTCCAGGGCGATCTCGAGCGCGGCACGCCGGTTCGGCGGCTCACCGGAGATGAGATCGGTCACCTCGGTCTTGGTCGCGTGCGCGATCGCCTGAAGGAGGGAGAGCTTGGGCTCGCGCTTGCCGTTCTCGATCAGGCTCAGCTGCGAGCCGGCGACGCCGACCAGCGCGCCGAGCTCATCGAGCGTGTAACCGTTCTCCAGTCGGTGGTGACGGATGCGGTGGCCGAGGGTCGTGAGGTGGATGCCGGAGGACGCCATTCCTTGAGTCTAGCGAAAGAATTCCAGTTCTTATCGCTTGAAATGGCCGAAAGTCGCGTTCGAACCGGAAGAAGATAGGTGCAACGCCCCACACTTCTAAGGAGCAGTCATGGCCATGGCCGAAGTCCTCACCCCTCGCACGTCTCCCGTCTCCCCGACGCGCACGTTCGGGGCGGCTCCGACGTATGACACTCCTGCCATGGCCGAGCTCGCCGCCTGGGTCGAGGAGATCCGGGCGCTCACCCAGCCCGACTCCGTGCACTGGGTCGACGGCTCGCGGGCCGAGAACGACTGGCTGCTGCGCGGACTGGTCGACGAGGGCAAGCTGATCAAGCTCAACCCCGAGTGGCGACCCGGCTCGTACCTCGCGCGCTCGCACCCCAGCGACGTCGCTCGCACCGAGGGGCGGACGTTCATCGCCTCCGAGCGCGAGGAGGACGCTGGCCCCACGAACAACTGGGCGGCTCCGGCCGAGATGCACGCCAAGATGGATGAGATCTTCGAGGGATCGATGCGTGGGCGCACCATGTACGTCGTCCCGTTCTCGATGGGACGCGTCGGCGGCCCGCTCTCGCACATCGGCGTGCAGATCACCGACAGCGCCTACGCGGTCGCCTCGATCGGCATCATGACCCGCGTCGGCGATGCCGTCACGCGTCAGATCGCCGAGGGTGCGCCGTGGGTCAAGACCGTGCACACGGTCGGTGCCCCGCTCGCGCCGGGTGCGCAGGACGTGGAGTGGCCCTGCAACGACGACAAGTACATCGTGCACTTCCCGGAGACGCTCGAGGTCTACTCGTACGGCTCGGGCTACGGCGGCAACGCGATCCTCGCCAAGAAGTGCTTCGCGCTGCGCATCGCCTCGGTGATCGCCCGCGACGAGGGCTGGCTCGCCGAGCACATGCTGCTCATCCGCGTGATCGACCCGCAGGGCAAGGCCTACCACGTGGCTGCGGCCTTCCCTTCGGCCTGCGGCAAGACGAACCTCGCCATGCTGCGTCCGACCATCCCGGGCTGGCGCGTCGAGACCCTCGGCGACGACATCGCCTGGATCCGTCCTGGTGAAGACGGTCGCATGTGGGCCATCAACCCCGAGGCGGGCTTCTTCGGCGTCGCACCTGGCACCGGCGAATCGACCAACGTCACCGCGGTCGAGACGCTCTGGGGCAACACCATCTTCACCAACGTCGCGCTCCGCCCCGACGGCGACGTGTGGTGGGAGGGTCTGACCGACGAGGCACCGGCGAACCTGATCGACTGGGAGGGCAACGACTGGACCCCCGAGTCGGGACGCCCTGCCGCGCACCCCAACTCCCGTTTCACGGTGTCGGCGGCTCAGTGCCCGCAGATCTCCGAGGACTGGGAGGAGGCCGTCCCGCTCGACGTCATCCTGTTCGGCGGACGCCGCGCGAGCAACGTGCCCCTCGTCGTCGAAGCAACCGACTGGACGCACGGCGTGTTCCTCGGCTCGAACATCTCGTCCGAGCGCACGGCTGCCGCTGAAGGCACGGTCGGGGAGCTCCGCCGCGACCCCTTCGCGATGCTGCCGTTCTGCGGCTACAACATGGCGGACTACTTCGGCCACTGGCTCAAGGTGGGCCGCGGTCTGCGCTTCGACCGCGCACCGCGCATCTTCCAGGTCAACTGGTTCCGCCGCGGCGACGACGGCCGGTTCCTGTGGCCGGGCTTCGGCGACAACTCGCGCGTCGTCGACTGGATCATCCGCCGCATCGCCGGTGACGTGCCCGCGGTCGACAGCCCGATCGGACGCCTGCCGCGCGTGGAAGACCTCAATCTCGACGGACTCGACATCCCCGCCGCCGACCTCGAGGAGCTGTTCTCCGTCGACGCCGAGGCGTGGAAGACCGAGGCCGATCTGACCGAGGAGTTCTACGACACCTTCGGCGACAAGGTTCCGGCGGCGCTGCGCGCCGAGCTGGCCTCGCTGCGCTACCGCCTCGACAAGGCGTAGCTCCCCAGACCGGTGCCGGTTCGGGGGAGCCGGCACCCTCAGGGCCTCGTGCCCTGCAAACCCGCGAAGGCGGGACATCAGAGACGAACCCATGGCTGAGTGGTCTCCGACGTCCCGCCTTCGCGGGTTTGCAGGGCACGAGGCCCTGAGGGTGCCGGTTCGGGGGAGCTACGCCTTGTCGAGGCGG
>NZ_LSJW01000047.1:0-6212 GCF_001557335.1 Microbacterium sp. CCH5-D1 | reverse complement strand
ATTCGAAGACGGGTGGGTTCAGACCAGCGCGGCCTCGACCTGCCCGCGCTCGAAGTAGGCGACGAGCTCGGGATCCAACGGCGGAACCTCGATCGCCGATCCGTCGCCACGCAGCGACGCGGTGGCGAGGATGCCGGCGGCGACGGCCTCGCGGGCCGCGACGGGCGACGTCTCGGTGAGTCCGCCGTGCCGCACGAAGCGCAGGAACTCCGCGACGAGCAGGGCGTCCGCACCGTCGTGCCCGGCGTCTGGCACCTCCGGGACGATGAAGGTCTCGTCGGCCGCCGCCGCTCCGGCATGACGCCGATTCCACAGCTTGACCTCACTGCCGGCCACGTCGCCGAAGTTCTCGATGCGACCCTCGGTGCCGATCACGGTGTAGTTGCGCCAGTAGTCGGGCGTGAAGTGGCACTGCTGGTATGACGCGAAGATCCCGCCCTCCAGCTGCATGTTCACCATCGAGATGTCCTCGACGTCCACCACCGGGTGCAGTCCCGTCAGCGCGGTCGGCGGCCAGTTGTCCATGCTGAACCAGTCCGGCATCCGCTCCCCGGTGCGGTCACGCCGGTCGGTGATGTCGCCGTACACGCTGAGCGCGCCCATCGCCGAGACACGCTCGCTGTACGCGCCGGCGAGCCAGTGGATGATGTCGATGTCGTGGGCGCCCTTCTGCAGCAGCAGCCCGGTGGTGCGGCGACGGTCGGCGTGCCAGTCCTTGAAGTAGAAGTCGCCGCCGTGCCCGACGAAGTGGCGCACCCAGACGGCCTTGACCTGACCGATGCGGCCGCTCTGGATCAGCCCGCGCATGAGTGTGATGACGGGCATGTGCCGCATGTTGTGGCCGATGTAGAGCCCGGTGCCGGTACGGCGTGCGGTCTCGAGCATGCGGTCGGCGTCGGCGAGGTCGATCGCGAGGGGTTTCTCGCAGAACACCGGCACGCCGGCTTCGAGCGCGCGGATGCTGAGCGCGGCGTGCGTGTCGTCGGGGGTGAGCACCATGACGGCGTCGACGCCCGAGGAGAGCAGCTCGTCGAGCGAGTCGGTGACGAGCGCGTCCGGCACGAGCAGGCGGGCGTCCTCCCGGGCACGCGGGGCGAGGTCGCACACGGCGGAGATGCGCGAGCCGTGCCCCGGTCGATGCACCTCTTCCTGCAGGGTCGAGCGCGCGCCGAAGCCGATGATGCCGATCTGGAGATCCACGATGGTCCTTCTTGTGTGATGAGTCTGTGCGGGATGCCGAGGTCAACGGGCCCGCGGGGCGGGGGCGTCGAGGTCGGTCGATCCGCCGGGGAAGAGCGTCCATGCGAACTCGTGCAGACGCCCTGGTGCGGGGTCGGTCTCGAGAGCGCGGTCGACGATGATGCGCGCCTGCCGCTCGTAGAAGTCGGTCGGACCGACGGTCGTGAGGGTCGGCGCGATCAGGCGGGCGTCCGGGGTGTTGCCGACCCCCACCACCGCGACATCGTGCGGCACGCGGAGGCCGAGCATGTGCGCGGCATTGATCGTGGCGATCGCTGCGAAGTCGGTCGTGGCGTACACGGCATGCGGCCGGTTCTCGCCGGACAGCAGCTCGACCGCCGCGGTGAAGGCGCTCGCCTGGGTGTCGGCGTAGGTCACCGTCCACGCAGGATCGGGAACGATGCCGGCGGCAGCGAGCTTCTCGACATACGGCGTGTAGCGGGTGATCTGCTCGTCGGCGAGGCGCACCGCCCCCTCCGCGGCGATGCACCCGATCGCGGTGTGCGTCTCCAGCAGATGATCCATCGCGATCTCGCACCCGGGGATCGCGTCGGAGCGGATGACGTCGAAGCCGTCCGGGTCCAGATGCTCGGAGAACACCACGAGGCGCTGTCCGCGGCGCACGAGGTCGGCGAGGTTCTTCCGCGCCGCATCGTCGAGACCCACGCCGTCGAGGTAGGCTACGTCGCTCTCGACCCGGTCGAGGGCCGCGTGCCAGTCGCCGTCGGCGAGGATCAGCGTGGTGAGCCCGTGCCTGTTCGCCTCGGCGTTCACGGCATCGGCCACCGCCAGGGACCACGGGTCGCTCAGCATGTGCAGCGAGAGCTGCACCATGCCGCTGCGTCCGGTGCGGATCGCCCGGGCCGCGCTGTTCGGTCGGTAGTTCAGCTCGTCGGCGGCCGCCAGCACCCGCGCCGCCGTGGCTTCGGCGACACCGGCCCCGTTCGTCCCCGACCGACCGGAGAACACGTAAGACACCGTCGCCGTCGACACTCCCGCCCGTTCGGCGACCATCCGCAGCGTCGGCCTTCGGGGCGCCTGGTGCTCGCTCTTCGCCATGTCTCAGCCCTTCGATCCGCTGAACG
Source organism: Microbacterium sp. CCH5-D1 (assembly GCF_001557335.1). Taxonomy (NCBI): domain Bacteria; kingdom Bacillati; phylum Actinomycetota; class Actinomycetes; order Micrococcales; family Microbacteriaceae; genus Microbacterium; species Microbacterium sp. CCH5-D1. The sequence goes on along the minus strand of NZ_LSJW01000047.1, from coordinate 3,888 downwards.
CGATGCCCTGGATGAACTGTCGCTGCAGCACCATGAAGGTCACCAGCATCGGCAGCGTCGCCAGCAGCGCGCCCGCCATCAGCACCGGATAGTCCGTGCCGTGGATGCCGACCAGCTGCGACAGGCCCACCGACAGCGGCATCTTGGCGGGATCGGTCGTCACGATCAACGGCCAGAGCAGATCGTTCCAGGACCACAGCACAGTGAACACCACAAGTGCGATGATGCCAGGCTTCGCGAGCGGAACCATGATGCGCCAGAAGGTCTGCCACGGATTCGCGCCGTCGATGCGTGCGGCTTCCTCGAGCTCGGCGGGCATCGACATGAAGAACTGTCGCATCAGGAAGGTCCCGAAGGCGCTGAAGATGCCGGGCACGATGAGCGCCTGCAGCGTGTTGAGCCAGCCGAGCGACTGGATGATCTCGTACTGCGGCAGCAGGTACAGCTGTGACGGCACCATCAGCACAGAGAGGAACACCACGAACAGGGCGTTGCGGCCGGGGAACGGGATGCGCGCGAACGCATAGCCCGCCATGGTGCAGAGCACCACCTGACCCACCGTGCGCCCGACCGTGAGCCACACGGAGTTCAGGAACATCTGCGCGAACGGCATCGAGTCGAACACCTCGGCGAAGTTGGTGAACACCCACTCGCGCGGCAGGAACGACGGCGGCACCTGCACCGAGTCGGACAGCGTCTTGAACGAGGTGAGCAGCTGCCAGACGAACGGGAAGACCATCAGCACTGCGCCGACGAGGAGCACGAGGTGCACGATCCAGAGACCGCGGTTCTTGGGCTTCCCCGCCCCGGAGCGCGCGGGCTTCGCGCCCACGATGGCGCGTGTGTCGAGGGAAACGTCACTCATAGTGCACCCACTTCTTCTGCAGACGGAACTGCACGATCGTGAGGATCAGGATGATCACCAGCAGCAGGAAGGCCACGGCGGCCGCATAACCGCGGTCGTTGTCGAGGAACCCCGCTTCGTAGAAGAGGTAGACGACGGTGCGGGTGTTCGGCATCGCGGGATTGCTGCGTCCGAGCATCATGTAGATCAGGTCGAACACCTGCAGCGCCCCGATCACGCTGATGACGCTGACGAAGAAGATCGACGGCGACAGCAGTGGGATCGTGATGGAGAAGAACTTGCGCACGGGACCGGCGCCATCCAGGTCGGCCGCCTCCATGATCGTGTCGGGAATGCCCTGGAGCCCGGCGAGGAAGATGACGATGTTCGTGCCGAGTCCCGCCCAGATGCCGACGACGGCGATCGCGATCAGGGCCGTGTCCGGATCGGTGAGCCAGCTGCGCCCCTCGATGCCGACGGCGGCGAGCGCGGCGTTCAGCACGCCGTAATCGCCGTTGTAGATCATTCGCCAGACCAGCGCGATCGCCGCGGGCATGGTGACCACGGGGATGAAGTACAGCGTGCGATAGGCGCTGCGGCCCTTGAGCCCCGTGGTGTTCAGCAGGGCGGCGATGGCCACGGCGAGCGGGATGCCGATGAGCGCGATGACCGTGTAGATCGCGGTGTTGCGCAGGGCTCCGATCAGCTCGGGGTCCTGGAACAGGCGCGTGTAGTTGTCGAGGCCCACCCACTCGGCCCCTCCGAACGGGCCGGACTTCGTGAACGAGATGATGAGCGTGCGGACGGTCGGCCAGAGGTAGAAGACGGCGATGCCCAGGGCGGTCGGGCCGAGGAACACCAGCGCCCACCAGGCCGAGGCCGCTGGGCTCCGTCGACGGCGGCGGGGGGCGGATGCCGGGGTCGCCGGCATCCGCCCCGCCGTCTCGACCGCGCGTGGCGCGATGACGGTCATGCGATCACTCCTGCTCGGCGTCCAGTGCCGCCTGCATCTGCTCGGCGAGGTCCTGGAGACCCTCCTCCGGGGCGACCGCCCCCGACCAGACCTGCGAGAGCACCTCGCTCTCGATGCTCGTCCAGGCCGACGTGTTCTTCGATGCCGGGTAGGGGACGGCGTCGTCGAGCGCGTCGATGTAGACCTGCAGGTCGTACTGCGGCAACGCATCGACCCACGCCTGCTGGGTGCCGTCGAAGGCGGGGATCACGGTGCCGGTCTCGGCCTGGATCTTCGCCGCCTGCTCGCCGGAGGCGAACTCGGCGAACTGCTTGGCCTCGGCGAGGTGCGCGCTCTTGGCATTGGCGACGTTGCCGACGCCGTGGATCACGCTCTGGTTGCCCTCTGCTCCGGCGGGAAGCGGGGCCACGTCGACGCTGCCGCCGATCTCGGCGTTGTCCGCGTAGGCGATGGCCGCCCACGATCCGTTCTGGAACATGGCGACCTTGCCGGAGAGGAAGAAGTCCTCGGGGTTGGTGTCGGTCATCTGCTGCGCCGTGGGCGACGATCCTGCGGCGATCAGGTCGGTCCACAGCTCGATACCGGCGAGTGCCTCGGGCGACCCGTAGCCGCTCTTCGTGCCGTCGGCGGAGATCACCTCACCACCGGCCTGCGCGATCGAGTTGTAGTAGTTCTCCTGCCCGTACTGGCTTGCCGCGACTCCGAACTGCCCCGTGGCAGGGTCGGTGAGCTTCGCGGCCGCGGCGGAGAAGTCGTCCCACGTCCAGCCCGCCGACGGATATCCCACCCCGGCCGCGTCGAACAGCGCCTTGTTGTACCAGAGGGCGACGGTGTCGAAGTCCTTCGGTGCCCCGTAGAGCTTCCCGTCGTAGGTGTAGAGGTCGATCAGGCCCTGCGGGTAGTCGGCCGCGTCGATCCCGCCGTCGTCGAGGGGAGCGAGCTGACCGTTCGAGGCGTACAGCTGGAAGTTCGGGCCGTTCATCCAGAACACGTCGGCCGCCGAACCACCGGTCGCGGCAGTCTGCAGCTTGGTGAAGTACTCCTTGTACGGCGTGACCTGGATGTCGATCGTGACGTTCGGGTGCTCCTTCGTGAACGCCGCGGCGATGTCCTCCATCGCAGGCTTCTGGTTCTCGTCCCAGATGGCGTAGCTCAGGGTGACCTCGCCGTCCGAGCTCCCTCCCCCGGTTCCGGACGAGCAGGCGCTGAGGGCGAGAACGGCTGCGGCTGACGCGGCGATGGCGCCGAGAGCGCGGCGGGTCGTACGGGGCATCGGTGTCTCCTTCGACAGTGCACGGTGCGCGGATTCACGGTTGTTAATCGTTTAGCGCTAATCGATTAACAAGGAGAGTACCCCGAGGTTGACACCCCCGCAACCATCGAGTCGTTCGAATCGCGCGAATGGTCCGATCGCGGGGGCGGATGCGCGATGCGGGAAGGCCCGACGACTACAGAACGGAACCGAGAGCCAGACCGAGAGCCGCGGCGAGCAGACCGAGCAACAGCATCCCGACCGCGTTGAAGGCCGACGCCGGGCGCTCTCCGTCACGCCACAGGGCGACCGTGTCGAGCATCGCCGTGCTGAAGGTCGTGAACCCACCGAGCAGCCCCGCCCCGAGGAGGAAGGCCGCGTCGGGCAGCGCAGTGGCGACGACTCCGAGCGCGAACGAGCCGCTGAGGTTGACGAGGAGGATGCCCCAGGGGAAACGGCGGCCCGTGAAGCGGGCGACCCCGAGATCGACGAGGTAGCGCAGCACCGCGCCCACCCCTCCGGCGAGCGCTGCACCGATGAAGAGGAGCGGACTCACGATGCCCCTCCCGCGCGCGGCCGACCGAGACGCAGTCCCAGAGCCGCCGCGGCGAGCCCGAGCGTGAGACTGCCGACCGCATAGGCGACGGCGATGACAGGCGCGTCCGCCCACAGGGAGAGGGTGCCCGTCATGAAGGCGCTGTAGGTGGTGAAGCCGCCGAGCACGCCGGTGCCGAGCGCGAGTCGGAGCTCGGCTGTGGCGGGCAGGCGCGCGGCCAGCAGTCCGATCAGGAGGGCCCCGACGACGTTGGCGACCAGCAC
>NZ_LSJW01000046.1:0-13228 GCF_001557335.1 Microbacterium sp. CCH5-D1 | reverse complement strand
GAGGGCTGCGCCCACGACCGGGCCCACACGGCCGGCACCGATGATGCCGACACCGAGGCGCCCGTCACGTGCCATCGTCGCTCCGTCTCCGCCGTCGCAGCGGGGGTTCGGAGGGAGCCTCGGGCGCGGCGGGAGGCACGGCCGGAGGAACCGGGGGCGGGGTCGTGGCGTTCACCGAGGGCGAAGACGGAACCGCCGGAGGCAGGGGCGGAGCGACCGGCGCTGTCGCCTGTGGCACGACTGGAGGCGCGAGCGGCGCTACCGGAGGTGCGGGCGGAGCTGCCGGAGGTGTGGGCGGCACGAGCGGAGGCGCGGGCGGAGCCGTGTGCTCCGGAGCCGGGAAGACCGGCGCCGCCCCCGTGTACGCCGGAGGTGCGGCGACGGGCGGCGGTCCCGTGTACGCAGGAGGTGCGGGAGGTGCGGCGACCGGCTGCGGCGCCGCATGCTCGCTCCACCGGTGAGTGGTGTCGCGGGACGCGGCCTCCGCCGCTGCGGCCGTGACCTCGTCGATCAGCGCCAGCGCATCGGCACGCTCGAGACCGGACAGGTAGCCGGTGATGGGACCGGGAACGGTGTGCACCTGCGCACCGGACACACGCTGCGCGCGGTCGATCGGCCCCTGGCTCAGCGAGACGCCCTGCAGCCGTGCGAGCGGGAACACGGCGAGCTTGCGCCACACGTTCCCGCGGCGGAGCAGCAGCCCGAAGTCGGCGACCAGGTACCCGTGACGCTTCCAGGAGAACGGACGTCGCCACCGCGCTCGGCGGGGCATGGTCCGATAGGTGTCGTCACCCTCAGGGCCGACGATGCCCTGCTCCCACAGCGAGGGGATGCTCTCGGCGGGCACGTCGGGAAGGACGAGCGCGAGCACCCGCTCGACATCGGCACGCTTGCCGACCGGCAGCACCACGTTGAACTGCTGGCCGCTGCCCGATGACTGCTGCGCCGCGCTCTTGCCGCTCATCCGGTTGATCTTGATCGTCCACCAGCCGAAGGGACGCCACAGCAGCGACTGCGACACCTCCACGGCGAAGATGCGACCGGGCGGGAGCGTCTCGGTGACGGTCGTGAGGAGACCGTACGTGATCCGCACGCCGTCCGGTGTCGGCGCGATCGAGTAGCGCAGCGATTTGGAGATCTGCGCCCAGGTGATACCGACCACGGCGACGATCATGGGAACGCCCATGCCGAGTCCCAGCCCGAGGAGGATGAACCCCCCGTCCGAGTTGCCGTCGGCCAGCATCCCGATCAGGGCGCTGCCGATCGCGATCGCGAAGATCGCACCGAAGAAGACGAACCACAGCAGTCCGGAGATGAGCTGCGATCCGACCAGCCGACCGGTCGGGATCTTCACGACGCTCTCGGGGACCACGTCGGCGAGATCGACTCCGGCGATCAGACCGTTGACTCCCGCGTTCATCGATCCGACGAGCTGCGCTCGCGCGGATGCCGGTGCGGCCGCCGCCGCTGCGGCTGCTGCCGGGTTGAGCGCGGCGTCGCGCGCCGCGCGCGCACCGGACGCCAGACGGAGGATGTCGGCGCGCACGGATTCGGCACGCGGAGTAGCCAGATACTCCAGCTCGACGTTCGCGTCATTGCCGGCACCGACGACCTCGAGCTTCGCGAGGCCGATGATGCGCGCGGGGAACGGACGCGTCAGGTTGACGCCCTGCACGCGGTCGAGCGGCGCGCGTCGGTGCGAACGGAAGATGATGCCCTTGCGGACCTCGACGTGGTCACCGGTGATGCGGAACTGCTGGAAGCGCCAGATGAACCAGAAGATCAGGATCAGCACGATCACGAGGCCCAGCACGCTCAGCAACGCGACCAGGATCAGGTTGTTCGAGAGAACCCAGTCGACGGGATCGGCGCCGGCGTAGTCGCCGTAATGCGCCTCTTCCGGCGCGAAGAGCGCGACGGCCCAGGAGATCAGGCGGTCGCGCATGTTCGCGATGACGATGCCGCCGATGATGATGAGCGCCAGGCCGCCCTTGAAGAGCGGCGTGAGCGGGTGCATCCGGTGCCACTCGCCGTTCGCGAGGGTCGTCGGGGCCTCCCCCGCCGATGCCTGCGGGCTGTGCGTCGCGAGCGGAGGCTGCTGCTCGCTCACAGGCCGGTCCGTCGGGTCTCGGCCACATGGATGAGCGTGTCGCGCAGTGCCTCGGCCGCTTCCTGCGTGAGACCGGGGATCTGCACACCGGTCGTCGCCGCAGCCGTGACCATCTTGAGCTGGGCGATCCCGAAGGCACGGTCGAGCGGCCCCTGCGTGATGTCGACAAGCTGCATGCGGCCGTAGGGCACGGCGATCATGCGCTGCCAGAGGATCCCCTTGCGGAAGACGATGTCGTCGGCGCGCAGCATGTAGCCGATCGCCCTCGCCTGACGCGGGAGGATGATCAGGGTGACCACCGTGATCAGCAGGATCACACCGGCCGGGATCCACACCCAGTCCTGTTCCAGCACGATGTTCAGCACGATCGCGGCGGCGGCGACGATCACGAGGAAGATCACGTTCTGGACGATCTGCGAGACGACGTAGCGCGGCGAGATCTGGTGCCAGGTGCCGTCGAGTTCCAGGCGGGCCTCGTTGCGCGCCGTGCGCAGCTGCGTGTAGGTGCCACGGTCGAGGGCGTCGAGGTCAGTGCCCTCCGCCGGGTTCAGGGGCGCGGTCTCTGGGTTCTGAGTCATCAGGATCCTTCGGCAGGGTGCAGAACTGTTCGGCGACGAGAGCGGCGATCACGAGGACGATCGCACTTCCGATCAGGGCCAGCATGGCCACAGTCGACCCTACCGGCGGAACGACGGGGCGCGACAGGAGGAAGACCAGCAGCCCCGCTCCGAACCCCGCCATGATCGCGCCGAGAAGGCTGGATGCACGGGCGAGCGTCGCCGCTCTCAGCGCACGGAACGGGTCGATGCGGATGCCCGAACGCACACTGCGTCGCACCGGCCAGGCGACGCCGAGAGATGCCGCGGCGATCAGCAGCAGGAGTACCGGCAGCAGGAGCGACGGCGTGAAAGTCGCGCGCCCCGAGGCCGTCAGCAGATGGTCGAGCAGGAAGCCGACGCCGCCGCCCAGCAGTGCGAGGAGGACGAGCACGCCGGCGGAGGTGCGTCTCATCCCTCGCCTCCGGCACGAAGGGCGGCCGCGAGGTCGGCGACCCTCCCCCGACCGAGCAGCACCGCGTCCTGATCGACGTCGAGCCAGGGGTCGAGCACGAAGAGGCGTTCGGCGGCACGCGGGTGCGGCAGCTGCAGATGCGGTTCCTCGGAGATGACGTCGCCGTACGCGATGAGGTCGAGGTCGAGGGTGCGGTCGCCCCAGCGCTCACGGCGCTCCCGACCGTTCTCGTCCTCGATGGCGTGCAGCATTCCGAGCAGTATCTCGGGGGCCAGACGCGTGGTGACCAGTGCCACCGCGTTGACGTAGCCGGGGGCGTCGGGATCGGGACCGTCGGGCCGGAGGGCGACCGTCTCGAACAGCTTCGACAACCGCACCTCGCTGACCAGCGGCAGTCGTGCGATCCGCTCGGCGGCAGCGGTGATCGTGTCATGGCGATCGCCGAGGTTCGCGCCGAGGGCGACGACGGCCGTCACCTCCGGCCGCCCGGGGCGAGGCGCCGGCATTGCGGGTGGGTTCGCGAGGTTGCGGCTCATGCGGTTGTGTCCTCCGGCGCATCAGGGGTTCGGTGGCGATGCAGGGTGACCGCCACATCGGCGAAGTCGAGGGGAATCGGGGCGTGGGGCTTGTGCACCGTCACGGTGATGTCCTGCACCCGTGGGTCGTCGAGACCGACCGCGGCGATGCGTTCGGCGAGCGTCTCGATCAGGTTCACGGGCTCCCCCGACACGACCGCGGCGACCTTCTCGGCCAGCTCGCCGTAGTGCACCGTGTCCACGACATCGTCGGAGGCAGCGGCACGCGCGAGGGAGAGCCGCAGTCGCAGGTCGATCGTGAACTCCTGGCCGTCCTGACGCTCGTGCTCGAAGACGCCGTGACGACCGAACACCGTCAGACCGGTGAGGACGATCTCGTCGAGGGGCTCCATACGTCTAGCGTACGGGGATCGCCCCGAGACGCCCTCAGCCTTCCCAGGCGTGCGCGATCGCCAGGGCGTCGCGCGTGGACGCCACGTCGTGCACACGCACGGCCCACACTCCGGCTCTGACCGCGAGCGCACTGGTGACGGCGGTGGCGAGGTCGCGACGGGATTCGGAGACCTCCTCGTCGGGACCTGTCTCCTGACGGAGTACCTCTGCGAGGAACCGTTTGCGCGACGTGCCGATCAGCACCCGAGGGCCCAGTGCGACGATCTCGTCGAGCCCGCGCAGCATGTCCCAGTTCTGCGCTCCCGACTTCGCGAACCCGATGCCGGGATCGATGATGAGGCGAGACGGCGCGATCCCCGATGAGGCCGCCTCACCGATGCGCTCCTGCAGTTCGCCGGCGACCTCGCGCGCGACGCGGTGGTACTCGGCATTGGCATACATGTCCGAAGAGAACCCGCGCCAGTGCCCGATCGCGAAGTCGGCGCCGGATTCCGCGACGGCAGCGCGCATCTCCGGATCGGCGAGCCCCCCGGAGACGTCGTTGACGATCCTGGCCCCCGCCCGCACGGCGGCGGCTGCTGTGGCGGCGCTGAGCGTATCGACGCTGACCGGCACGCCAGCGGCAGCGAGCTGTTCGATCACCGGGATCACTCGCTGCTGCTCGACGTCGGTGCCGACCCGGTCGGCGCCGGGCCTGGTCGATTCACCACCCACATCGAGCACAGCTGCTCCCTCGGCGCGGAGCCGCAGCCCGTGGGCCACCGCGCGATCTACGTCGAGGTAGCGGCCCCCGTCGCTGAACGAGTCCGGAGTGACGTTGACGATGCCCCAGATGCCCGTCATCCGTGCGCTGCTCCGAAGCCGGCCGAGCCGATCAGAGTGATGAGCTCGGCCCTGGAGACGGGATCGTTGTACTCACCGCGCGCCGCGATGGTGAGTGTCGAGGCCTCGGTCTGGCGTCCGCCGCGCATGGTGACGCAGCCGTGCGCCGCGTCGAGCACGACCAGCACACCGCGGGTGTCGAGGTGCTCCGCGATCGTGTCGGCGATCTGCTCGCCAAGCCGTTCCTGCACCTGCGGACGCGCGGCGAGGATCTCGACGACCCGCACGAGCGCTCCCAACCCGACGACCTGTTCGCCGGGGAGATAGGCGATGTGCGCGTGCCCGGCGAAGGGCAGCAGGTGGTGCTCGCAGACGGAGCGGAAGCGGATGTCGCGCAGCAGCACGGCACCGGAGGGCAGCGTGTCGGGCGCGGGGCCTCGGGAGACACTGATGGTGCGCGCGAGCGGTTCAGCCGGGTCTTCGCCCACTCCGGAGAAGAACTCCGTGTACAGCTCGGCCATGCGCGTCGGGGTCTGCTTCAATCCCGGTCGGTCCGGGTCTTCGCCGATCGCCGCGAGAAGCTCTCGCGTGAGCCGCTCGACGCGCTCTCTGTCGACCGTCACGTCACGCCGTCGCAGGCCGCGGGTTCCCTGCTCCCGCCGAGCCCTGCTGCGTGCGCGGTGCGCCGGCCGGAGCCTCGACGGATGCCGCCAGCGAGACGTCCTTCTTCGGCACCTCGATCGGAGGACGCTCCGAGACCGGACGCCCTTCGCTCGAGAGCCACAGCGGGCGCTCCGGCAGCTTCTTGATCTCGGTGAAGATCTCCGCGATCTGGTTGTGGTCGAGGGTCTCCTCCTCGAGCAGGGCCAGGGCGAGCTTGTCGAGGATGTCGCGGTTCTCGCTGATGACCTCGTAGGCCTCGTTGTGCGCCTGCTCGATGAGCGCGCGTACCTCGGCGTCGACGCGCTCGGCGACCTTCTCGGAGTATTCGCGGCCACGGCCCATGTCGCGTGCGACGAACATGTCGCCGCCCTCGGTGCCGAGCTTGACCGGACCGACCTGCGTCGTCATGCCGTACTCGATGACCATCTTGCGAGCGATCGAGGTCGCCTTCTCGATGTCGTTCGAGGCACCGGTGGTGGGGTCGTGGAAGACGATCTCCTCCGCGACGCGGCCGCCCATGGCGTAGGTGAGCTGGTCCTGCAGTTCGTTGCGGGTGACCGAGTACTTGTCGTCGAGCGGCAGCACCATCGTGTAGCCGAGCGCCTTGCCACGAGGCAGGATCGTGATCTTGGTCACCGGGTCGGTGTAGTTCATCGCCGCCGCCGCGAGCGCGTGTCCGCCCTCGTGGTACGCCGTGATGAGCTTCTCCTTGTCCTTCATCACGCGGGTGCGGCGCTGCGGACCGGCGATCACACGGTCGATGGCCTCGTCGAGGGCGCGGTTGTCGATGAGCTGGGCGTTCGAGCGGGCTGTGAGCAACGCGGCCTCGTTCAGCACGTTCGCCAGGTCGGCACCGGTGAAGCCGGGGGTCTTGCGGGCGACGACCTCGAGATCGACGTTCTTCGACAGCGGCTTGCCCTTGCTGTGCACCTCGAGGATCTTCTGGCGACCCTTGAGGTCGGGGGCGTCGACGCCGATCTGACGGTCGAAGCGGCCGGGGCGCAGCAGTGCGGGGTCGAGGATGTCCGGACGGTTGGTGGCCGCGATCACGATGACGTTCGCGTTCGGGTCGAAGCCGTCCATCTCGACGAGCATCTGGTTCAGCGTCTGCTCGCGCTCGTCGTTTCCGCCGCCCATGCCGGCGCCGCGGTGACGACCGACGGCGTCGATCTCGTCGATGAAGATGATGGCCGGAGCGTTCTCCTTGGCCTGGCTGAAGAGGTCGCGCACGCGAGAGGCACCGACGCCGACGAACATCTCGACGAAGTCGGAACCGGAGATCGAGTAGAACGGGGCGCCGGCCTCACCGGCGACGGCGCGGGCGAGGAGGGTCTTTCCGGTTCCGGGAGGGCCGTACAGCAGCACGCCCTTCGGGATGCGGGCGCCGATCGCCTGGAACTTCGCGGGGTCCTGCAGGAACTCCTTGATCTCGTGGAGCTCCTCGATGGCCTCGTCGGCACCGGCCACATCGGCGAAGGTGACGGTCGGGGTCTCCTTGCTGACGAGCTTGGCCTTGGACTTGCCGAACTGCATGACCTTGCCGCCGCCGCCCTGCATGGAGGACAGGAGCCACCAGAACAGCAGACCGAGCAGCACGAGGGGAAGAAGAAGGGAGAGGAAGCCGTCGAACCAGGTCGCACGCGGGACGGCGTCGTTGAAGCCGTCCTTCGGCGCTGCATCGTTGACGGCCTTGACGACCTCGTCGGCGCGCGCATCGACGTAGTAGAACTGGACGTTCTCGGAGCCCTGGAACGGCTTGGAGAGCGTCATGTCGACGCGCTGATCGCCATCGGTGTTCACGACCTCGGTGACCGTAGTGCCGGAGAGGAGCTTCAGCCCCTCCTGCGTCGTGATCTGCTTGGGCGCACCCAGATTCGAGATCAGCAGGAAACCGCCGAACAGGAGCACGCCGATCAGCGCGACGTAGATCAGCGGATTCCGGGTGAGCTTCTTCACATCCATGATCGGATCAGCGTATCGCGCGCGCCCTAGGGGGTCGCTGTGCGTTCACCCACGGCGTAGCGTTCGACGGCGAGGTCGGAGTCGCCGCGTCACCGCGGCCGGGTCTGCGACCTCAGGAATAGACGTGCGGGGCGAGCACGGCGACGTCGCGCAGGTTGCGGTAGCGCTCTGCGTAGTCGAGGCCGTAACCGACGACGAACTCCACCGGGATGTCGAAGCCGACGTACTTGCAGTCGATCTCGACCTTCGCCGCCTCGGGCTTGCGCAGGAGCGCCAGCACCTCGATCGACTCGGCGCCGCGCGATCCGAAGTTCTCCAGCAGCCAGCTCAGCGTGAGGCCGGAATCGATGATGTCCTCGACGATGAGCACGTGCTTGCCGTTGAGGTCCGTGTCGAGGTCTTTCCGGATCTGCACCACGCCGCTCGACTTCGTGCTGGCACCGTAGCTCGACACCGCCATCCAGTCCATCGGAGCGTGGAACGGCAGCGCCCGCGCGAAGTCGGCCATCACCATGACCGCGCCCTTCAGCACGCCGACGAGGAGAAGGTCCTTGCCCGCGTAGTCCTCGGCGACCTGCGCTGCGAGCTCGTCGAGCTTGGCGTGGATCTCCTCCTCGGTGACGAGGATCTGTGCAAGGTCGTCCTGGATCTCCGCGGCGCGCATGGATCGATTTTAGGCGACGCGATCGGATGCTCGGTCCCAGGTCTGTTCATCGGGACGGCATCTGCCCCTCGCCGGGCATCCGCACTACTGTGAGCGGTGATGCGGGCGGACGCCCCGACGGAAGGATTCACCATGGCTCTTGACGACATCCTCAACCAGGTGCCGATCGACGACATCGCCGAGAAGCTGGGCGTCTCGCGGGACGAAGCCAAGGTCGCGGTCGAGCAGGGCGGCGCGGTGCTGCTCGGCGGCCTCGCCAAGAACGCCGAGACGGATGAGGGCTCCGCGGCGATCCGGAACGCGCTGAAGAAGCATGAGGGCGCTTCCGGCGCGTCGAAAGTCGACGACATCGATCAGGCCGACGGCGGCAAGATCGTCTCCCACATCCTCGGTTCGAAGGAGAAAGAGGTGACGAAGGAGCTCACGGAGTCGAAGGCGACCCCCGGCATCGACTTCGGCAAGCTCCTTCCGATCCTCGCCCCGATCGTGATGGGCCTGATCGCGAACGCGACCAAGGACAAGTCGGCGAAGGCCGACGCGGGCGCGGAGGGCTCCGGCGGTATCGGCGATGTGATCGGCGGATTGCTGGGCGGCGGCAACAGCGGCGGCTCGTCCGGCGGCATCGGCGATGTCATCGGCGGACTCCTCGGCGGCGGCAACAGCAGTGGTTCCGGCGGCGGCATCGACCTCGGCGGGATTCTCGGCGGCCTGTTCGGCGGCAAGAAGTAAGACCACATGCACGCATCCGGTCGCGCAGCGGTGGTCCCCGCTCAGCGACCGGATGCGGCGAAGACGATGCGCCCCCCGTGGCGCACGGCCGAGCACTCCGGCAGGTCGATCGGCCCCTGACCATTCCAGTCGGTGACCAGCCGCGCGACCTCGATCGTCTGCGACCTGGTCAGGCTCACCCCGAACTCGCTGTCGACGACGAGCCGGATGATCCGGTTGCGCAGTGCGGCGGGATTCGCGGCGAGCGCCGCCACGCTGACGGAGATCCCGGCTTCCGCATGCTCGACGATGTCCTCGATCGTCTCGTGGATCATCTCGTCGAACGCCTCGGCGTCCTCCCGGAGCTGCTCCGCCGTGCGGGCGAGGGCCTCGGCGATGCCGGGACCGAGCTCGTCTTCGAGAACCGGGAGCACGCGCTCGCGCACCCGGACCCTGGCGTAGCGGTCGTCGCGGTTGTGCGGATCGTCCCACGGCGTGAGGTCGGAGGCGACGCAGAAAGCGCGCGTCGTCTCGCGGCGCACGCCCAGGAGCGGACGCACCCATCGCACACCGTCCTCATCCTCACGGACCGGAGCCATCCCCTGCAGGCTGGCCGCCCCGGAGCCACGAGCCAGGCCGAGCAGAACGGTCTCCGCCTGGTCGTCGAGCGTGTGCCCGAGAAGCACGGCGGCGGCTCCGACGTCGGCAGCCGCGTCTCGCAGCACCCGGTATCGCGCCTCTCGGGCGGCGGCCTCAGGACCGCCCTCCCCTGCGACGTCCACGCGCACGATCAACGGGTCGAGGCCGAGGTCGGCGGCTGCACGAGCCGCCGCGGATGCGACGTCTGCCGAGTCGTGCTGCAGGCCGTGATCGACGGTCAGGGACGCGACACGAAGTCCGAGCTTGCGCGCTTCGAACGCGACGGCCGCGGCGAGCGCGAGCGAATCCGCACCCCCGGACAAGGCGACGATGACGGCCGCACCCTCGGGAAGGTCGGCGAGCGCGGTGCGCACGGCGAGGCGGATCTCGGCGATGGCGGGAGCGAGTGACGGCACGCCTCCACGCTAGGGCACCTCGAGGATCGGCGCGCCCGGTCCCGGTCGATGGCGACGGCCGCGGGCGGGGCTATCCTGACGCCGTGACCGATGAGACGAGCACACGACCGTTCCGCACCGAGAGGTTCAAGGCCTTCGTCGATGCCGTCGTCGCGATCGCCATGACACTGCTCATCCTCCCGCTGATGGAGTCCGTCTCCGAAGCGGCTTCCGGTCAGCTGACCACCGCCGAATTCCTGAACGAGCACGCGGGTCAGCTGCTCAGCTTCGGGTTGAGCTTCCTCCTCATCGCGACGTTCTGGATGGGCCACCATCGCCAGTACCGCGACGTGGAGTGGGTCACCGTCCCCCTCCTGTGGATCAACGTCGCGTGGATGGCGACGATCGTCTGGCTGCCCGTTCCCACGGCGATGATCGGGCAGATGGACACCGACGCCCTCCAGGCGGTGGTCTACATCGGCACGCTGATCATGACGCAGGTGACGACTCTCGCCGGCTGGCTCTATCTCGCGCGTCACCGCGAACTCACCACGGCGTCGACCGAGACGATCCGGCTGGGGGCGATCGGAGACCTCGCGGCGATCATCCTGTTCGCCGCAGCCCTCGTCATCGCCGTCCTCGCTGCGCCGAACGGGTACGCCGGGCTCTTCCTGCTGCTGCTCAGCGACCCGACGAGCCGGCTGTTGAATCGGCTGCTGCGCAGGCGCGGAACCGAAGAGCCGCGGCCGGAGACCGACGCCGGACCCTGAGCGCTCGCGACCAACGGGGGTGCGAGCGCCGCAGGTAGGCTAGTCGGCGGCATCCAACCGAACTTTTCCTGAGGAGCACACGCATGGGCGCACACGACGCCGTCATCGAGATCCCGCGCGGCAGCCGCGTGAAGTACGAGGTCGACCACGAGACCGGGCGAGTGCACCTCGACCGCGTGCTCTACACGACCTTCGGCTACCCGGCCGACTACGGCTACTTCGACAACACGCTCGGCGAGGACGGCGACCCGCTCGACGTGCTCGTGCTGCTCGACCACGCCATCTACCCGGGCGTCGTCGTGGAGGTCCGCCCCGTCGCCGTGCTCAAGATGAGCGACGAGGCCGGCGGAGACGACAAGCTCGTCGCCGTGCTCTCCAAGGACCCGCGCTGGGCCCACATCCAGGACATCGACGACATCGCCGAGTACACGAAGAAGGAGATCGCGCACTTCTTCGAGCACTACAAGGACCTCGAGCCCAACAAGTGGGTCAAGGTCGACGAGTGGGGGAACGCCGCCGAGGCGCAGCGCATCCTCGACGAGGCGATCCTCCGTTTCGGCGAGCAGGGCCACTGACCCTCACGCACGCAGAAGACCCCCGGTTCCGCTCAGCGGCCGGGGGTCTTCTTCATGTCAGGAGGGAGCGGCTCAGGCCGACACTCCGCGATCGCCGAGGAACGCGACGGGATTCACGGGGCGACCGCCGACGTAGACCTCGAAGTGGAGGTGGCAGCCGAACGAGCGGCCGGTGTTGCCCGCATATGCGATGACCTGGCCGGAGTTCACGCGCTGACCCGAACGGACGAGGATGCCGCCGTCGCGGATGTGGGCGTAGCCCGTGCCGATGCCGCCGCCGTGCTGGATGCGGATGTAGTTGCCGTAACCGGAGTTGGGGCCCGCATAGTCGACGGTCCCGGAGTTCGCGGCGTAGATCGGAGAGCCACAGCCGTTGGCGAAGTCGGTTCCGTAGTGGAAGGACGAGGAGCAGCCCTGGGAGCCGCACTGCACGGAGCGAGGGCCGTAGCCCGAGCTCTTCCCGCCGCCGTGCGGACGGCACCAGCCGCCGGAGCCCTGGCTTCCGCCACCGCCACCGCCTCCGCCACCGGCCGCGGCTGCCGCCGCTGCGGCAGCGCGCTCGGCGGCTTCGCGTTCGCGACGGGCCTTCGCCTCGGCTTCGACACCGGCCTGGTAGCCGGCCACGGTCTGGGTCGTCACGTCCTTGAGGGCCGCAAGCTGAGCCTGCATGGTGGCGAGGTTCGCGGACTGCTCGTCCAGGGCAGCCTGAGCTGCTTCCGCCGCCTGCTGCGCGACGACCATCTTCTCTTCGGCGACCTTCTGCAGCCGGTCGCGCTCGTTGCGAGCGACGACGGCCTGATCGCTGAGCGACTGCGCGGAGTTTCGCGCGGCGACAGCCTTGTCGTAGACCGACTGGTTGTACTCGAGCAGCTTGTCCATCGTGCCGAGGCGCGCGAGCAGCTCATCGGCGTTGTTCGCCGACCCGGCGAAGAACAGCTCCATCGACGTGTCGTCGCCGCCGTTGCGGTAGAGCTGCGCAGCCACCTGTCCCGCCTTGCGAGCAGAACTGTCGGCGACCGCAGCCTGCTCGTCGGCCTTCGCCTGCAGGGTGTCGGCTTCCGTCGCTGCGGCGAAGTACGCCTGCTGCGCGTCGTAGAACTCCTGGGATGCGACCTTCGCCGCGGCCTGCGTCTCGGCGACCTTCTGCGTGAGGGACTGGATCAGCCCTTCGATACGCGAGACCTCGGCAGCCTTGGCCGCCTCGTTATTCTTCGCTCGCTGCACGTCATCCCAGCTCGGGTACGTGGCGGCATACGCGGCGCTCACACCGTTGGTGACGCCGAAGGCGCTGAGCGCCACGACGCCGAGCGCGCCGATGCCGAGGGCTCCTCGACGACTGATGCCTATCGCACCGAAGGCGCGGCGTTCTGTGGGAGTGGGCGCGCAGCCGCAGTCCTCGGACGCTGCTGCGACCGCAGCATCCAGCGTGATCTTGTCGTTCACACGGCCCCTTCCGCCGGTTTCACAGTTGCCACAGTAACAACAACTTTCACATCCGCACCAGGGGCACGGCCGCTCCTCCGCCCTCCACCGACCCCTCGATCGTGCCCCGGAAACACGCCCGGGTTGCGGCGCCGCGCCCTCGATTCGCGATTTGCCTGAAACATCCCTTATGCTTGAGCGTCGGCAAGGAAGTCCCCCGGGACTGACTCGGCCCCATCGTTTAGCGGCCTAGGACGCCGCCCTTTCACGGCGGTAGCACGGGTTCGAATCCCGTTGGGGTCACACCTTCCGATATAATTAAACAAGTATGGCCCTGTAGCGCAGTTGGTTAGCGTGCCGCCCTGTCACGGCGGAGGTCGCGGGTTCAAGTCCCGTCAGGGTCGCTCCGTGCGATGAGCTCTTTCTTCGGAGAGGGCTCTTCGTCTAGGACGCGACAGGTTCGCCGGTCGCGCGGCTCTGTAGCTCAGTTGGTAGAGCGTTCGACTGAAAATCGAAAGGTCACCGGATCGATGCCGGTCGGAGCCACACGAGTGATCG
>NZ_LSJW01000045.1:0-5058 GCF_001557335.1 Microbacterium sp. CCH5-D1 | reverse complement strand
CGCAGCGGTCAGCGGCTCGCTCGTCGGCGCCGGCGCCTCCTCGCAGCAGGTCGCCATCCAGGCCTGGACCGCGGAGTTCCAGAAGACCAACCCCGACGCCCAGGTCGAGTACGACCCGCAGGGCTCCGGTGGTGGACGCGAGTCCTTCCAGCAGGGCGCGGTCAACTTCGCCGGTTCCGACCGTGCGTTCAAGACCGACGAGATCTCGGCCGGCGGCTTCGGCGCCTGCGTCGACGGCTCCGACCTCGTCGAGATCCCGGCCTACGTGTCGCCGATCGCCATCGTCTTCTCCCTCGACGGGGTCGACGAGCTGAACCTCGACCCGACGACCATCGCGTCGATCTTCGCCGGCAAGATCACCAACTGGAACGACCCGGCGATCGCCAAGGACAACCCCGACGCGAAGCTCCCCGACCTCGCGATCACCCCCGTGCACCGCTCCGACAAGTCGGGCACCACGGGCAACTTCACCGACTACCTCGCGCAGACCGCGGGTGACGTGTGGACCGCAGGCAGCGTCGAGGAGTGGCCGGCCGACCTCGCCGGCGAGTCCGCGGAGAAGACCTCGGGCGTCGCCAACGCCGTCAAGGGCGGTCAGGGCCTCATCGGCTACATCGACTCCTCGCAGGCGGCGGACTTCTCGTCGGTCAACGTCAAGGTCGGCGACGAGTTCGTGCCGCACTCGGCCGAGGGCGCCGCAGCGACGCTCGACGCCTCGAAGATCGAGGAAGGCCGCACCGACGGCGACCTCGCCTTCGCGATCGACCGCACCACCACCGCCGAAGGCGCCTACCCGGTTCTCCTCGTCAGCTACCTCATCGGCTGCGCCGAGTACGAGGACGAGAACGTCGCCGCACTGACCAAGGCGTTCTTCACGACCGCGATCAGCGCCGAAGGCCAGGAAGCCGCCGCGACCAACGCCGGCAGCGCCCCGATCTCGGACGACCTGCGCACGCAGGCACAGGCTGCGATCGACCTCATCAAGTGAGCTGGTGACGGTCTCCGGGATGCCCCGCGGCATCCCGGAGACCGTCTGCTCGCGTCAGACACCCGATCTCCACTGAGCAGGAAGCAGCTCCCATGACAGCCACGACCTCGCCGGCGTCGACGCGCATCGTCGCGAAGAAACGCGCCGGTGACCTCTGGTTCTCCGGAACGGCGGTCGCCGCCGGATCCATGATCATGATCACGCTGGCCGCGGTCGCGATCTTCCTCATCGTTCAGTCGATCCCCGCCTTCACCGCGACGGCCGAAGACGCCTCGCTCCTCAAGACCAACTTCTGGGACTACGTCGGCCCACTCCTGTTCGGGACCGTGTGGGCGGCTTTCCTCGCCCTTCTGCTGGCAGTCCCCCTCTCGCTCGGGGTCGCGCTCTTCATCACGCACTATGCCCCGCGCCGCCTCGCCCAAGGGCTCGGCTACGTGGTCGATCTGCTGGCCGCCGTCCCCTCGGTCGTGTTCGGCCTCTGGGGAATCCTGGTCCTCGCGCCGGCGGTTCAGCCCATCTACGTCTGGTTGAACACGAACGCCTCCTGGATCCCCTTCTTCGACGGTGTGGTCTCGCCCACGGGCCGCACGATCCTCACCGCCGCCATGGTGCTCGCGGTCATGGTCGTCCCGATCATCACGGCCATCTGCCGCGAGATCTTCCTGCAGACCCCTCGCCTCCACGAGGAGGCAGCCCTCGCCCTGGGAGCCACCCGCTGGGAGATGGTGCGGATGGCTGTCCTCCCCTTCGGCCGCTCCGGAATCGTGTCCGCCTCGATGCTCGGCCTCGGCCGCGCGCTCGGTGAGACCATGGCCGTCGCGATGGTGCTCTCGGTGAGCAAGGCGGTCACGTTCGAACTGCTCACCTCCACCAACCCCTCCACGATCGCCGCCAACATCGCGCTGACGTTCCCGGAGGCGTACCAGGTCAACATCAACATCCTCATCGCGACCGGTCTGATCCTGTTCGTCGTGACGTTCGCGGTGAACGCTCTCGCACGCTGGTTCGTGAACCGCCGCAAGGAATTCTCGGGAGCGAACTGACATGACCGTTACCGCCCCCGAGTCCGCTCGCACGGCCAGCGCGGCCCCCTCCCAGCTCTCGCTCAGCTCGGGACACCTCCCCCGCTGGGCGCCCTGGGCCCTGCTCGCCGTCTCGCTCCTGATCGGATTCACGCCGTTCGCCCTCGAGGCCGTCGCCAGCGGATCCGACCTCAACATCGCCGGCTCCGTCGTGCTCGGCGCTGTGATCTACCTCGTGCTCATCTACGTGATGTCGCGCATCGTCGAGGGTTCCAGGAAGGCGCTCGACCGTCTGATCACCGGCATCGTCACCTCGGCGTTCGCGATCGCGATGGTCCCGCTGGTCTCGGTGGCGATCACCGTGGTCACCAACGGCGTCGCCCGCTTCGACGGACTCTTCTTCTCCTCGTCGATGCGTGGTGTGCTCGGCGAGGGAGGCGGCGCCCTGCACGCGGTGATCGGCACGCTGCTCGTCACGCTGGCTGCTGCGATCATCTCGATCCCCATCGGCCTGATGACGGCCGTCTATCTGGTCGAGTACGGCAAGGGCGGACGGATGGCACGCACCATCACGTTCCTCGTCGACGTCATGACGGGTATCCCCTCGATCGTCGCTGGTCTCTTCGCCTACGCGGTGTTCGCGCTGATCTTCGGGCCCGGTGTGCGTATGGGTATCGCGGGCTCGGTCGCCCTGGCCGTGCTCATGATCCCGGTCGTCGTGCGCTCCACCGAGGAGATGCTGCGGCTGGTGCCGAACGAGCTGCGCGAGGCGTCTTACGCGCTCGGCGTGCCGAAGTGGCTCACGATCGTCAAGGTGGTCCTGCCGACGTCGATCGCCGGCATCACGACGGGTGTGATGCTCGCCATCTCCCGCGTGATCGGCGAGACCGCGCCGCTGCTGCTCACGGCCGGATTCACCGACGCCATGAACTACAACCTGTTCAGCGGTCGCATGCAGACCCTCCCGGTGTTCACGTATTCGCAGTACGCGTACCAGGGCATTCCCGCTGAGGCATACGTGGAACGAGCATGGGCCGCCGCCCTGACGCTCATCATCATCGTCATGCTGCTCAACCTGATCGCGCGGCTGGTCGCGAAGATCTTCGCCCCCAAGACCGGCCGCTGAGCCTCGACCCGAAAAGCAAGGAACTGCAGTGTCCAAGAGCATCGAAGTCAACGACCTGAACGTCTACTACGGCGACTTCCTCGCCGTGGAGGGCGTCTCCCTCGACATCCAGCCGCGCAGCGTGACCGCGTTCATCGGCCCCTCCGGCTGCGGCAAGTCCACCTTCCTGCGCACGCTCAACCGCATGCACGAGGTCATCCCCGGTGCCCGCGTCGAGGGAGAGGTGCTGCTCGACGGCAAGGACCTCTACGGCCCCGGCATCGACCCGGTGCTGGTGCGTCGACAGGTCGGCATGGTCTTCCAGCGCCCCAACCCGTTCCCCACGATGTCCATCAAGGAGAACGTCCTCGCCGGCGTGAAGCTCAACAACAGCCGCATGTCGAAGAGCGATCAGGATGCGCTCGTCGAGAAGTCGCTCACGGGTGCGAACCTGTGGAACGAGGTCAAGGACCGCCTCGACAAGCCCGGCTCCGGCCTGTCCGGCGGTCAGCAGCAGCGTCTGTGCATCGCGCGCGCGATCGCCGTGTCGCCGCAGGTGCTGTTGATGGACGAGCCCTGCTCCGCGCTCGACCCCATCTCGACCTACGCCATCGAGGAGCTGATCGGCGAGCTCAAGAACGAGTTCACCATCGTGATCGTGACGCACAACATGCAGCAGGCGTCCCGAGTCTCCGACAAGACGGCGTTCTTCAACATCGCCGGTACCGGCAAGCCCGGCAAGCTCATCGAGTACGACGACACCACGAGCATCTTCACCACTCCGTCCGTGCAGGCCACCGAGGACTACGTCTCCGGCCGCTTCGGTTGAGCCCACTGCTCTCCCCTACTGCTGATTCCCCTCCCCTGCTGCTGTTCCTCCGAAACCCAGACCACTCGAGTGGCTGCCGGCGTGTCAGCCGTTGACACGCCGTCGCACCGTCGGATGGTCTGGGTTTCGGCTTACCCGGGTCGAGGTGCACTGTGCCTGCACCGGCCCGGAATGCAGGGAGTTGTCCATAGCTCGTGCGGTTTCGGCCTCGACCGATGGCGTGCTCAGGGCAGTATCGGGCGATGTCCTTCGTGCGCGCCGCTTCTGTGCTGGGCGCGCTCGGGCGGATGGCACGGACATCGGAGCTTCGCCGGAGGGGTGTGAGCCGCGATGAGCTCTCGCGCGCGGTGCACTCCGGTGAAGTACTGCGACCGCGTCAGGGTGTCTATGCGCTGCCCGACACTGCGGAGGCCTGGATCCATGCCGCGTCTCACGGAGGAACGGTCGGATGTGCCCAAGCGGCAGCGGCGCACGGGCTCTGGGTGCTCGAGCTTCCTTCCACGAATCACATCTGGATGGGAGCTGCAGGGACTCCACGAGCGCAGTGCGACGCCTGCGTGCTGCACTGGGATGAAGGCCACGTTCGCGTCGGAGAAGCCGCGCCCGTGCCGAATGCGCTCCTTCAGATCGCGGCGTGCTGCGGCGAGGACACGTTCTTCACCGCGCTCGAATCGGCTTTGCGACAATCACTGCTCTCCCCCGCTGGGCTGATCTGGCTTCGACGCCATCTTCCGACGTCGATGCGCTGGCTCGTCGCCTTCGCTCGTGCGGATGCGGACAGCGGGCTCGAATCGCTCATCCGGCTTCGGCTGCACCGGATCGGGATATCGGTCAGGACCCAGGTTCACGTCTCCGGTGTCGGGGAGGTCGACCTCGTCATCGGCGACTTCCTGATCGTCGAGGCCGACGGCCGGGAGAACCATGCCAGGGAGAAGGAGCGGAGCAAGGACCTACGGCGTGACGCCGCGGCTGCCGCTGCCGGGTATACGACTCTGCGCTTCACCTATGAGCTGATCGTCGACGAGTGGCATCTCGTCGAGGCCGCGATCCGCGGCGCCGTCGCACGCGGAGCCCACCTCGCGCCGGCGGTCTGACTCCACCACCCCGCCCAGCC
>NZ_LSJW01000044.1:0-2054 GCF_001557335.1 Microbacterium sp. CCH5-D1 | reverse complement strand
GCGTGGGTGTGGTCAGAACAGCAGGTAGACCGCGCCGAGGATGGTGAGGGCGATCACGATGCGGTCGAACACGCGCTGATTCATGCGGCGGGCGACTCGCAGTCCGAGGAGCGCGCCGACGACGACGAGCGGGGCGAGCACGGCATCCATCAGCAACACGGGCGTCTCGAACAGCCCGAGGCCCGCGAGGAAAGGGACCTTGATCACGTTGATGATGGCGAAGAACCAGGCGGACGTGCCGAGGAACACCTGCACGGGGGTGCGGGTGGCCAGGAAGTACATCGACATGACCGGGCCTCCGGCGTTGGCGACCATGGTGGTGAAGCCGCCGAGGGTTCCGTAGGCGCCCGCGAGGATGATGCCGCTGGACGGGGGAGCCGCAGCGTCCGCTCTGCTCTGCCGCCACCGACGCCACAGGGTCACGGCGATCATCAGCAGCAGGATCACGCCGATCGCCCGACGGACCACCCCGTCGCCGGCGAGGGCGAGGAACGCGAAGCCGACCAGCAGCCCGGCGATCACCGCGGGAGCGAGCCGCAGCAGCGTCGGCCAGTGCGCGTGGCGACGGTAGGCGGTGAGGGCGAACAGGTCGCCGACCATCAGGAGCAGGAGGGTCGCCGCCGTCGAGGTGCGTGCCGGCAGCACGGCGGCGAACAGGGCGATGGCCAGGATGCTCCCGCCGGGCAGTGCCGTCTTCGAGATGCCGATCGTCACCGCGGCCACCGCGAGCGCGGCCCAGGCCCACGGGTCGAGGGCGATCACCGTTCGAGCTCGGCGACGATCGCGTCGTAGCCCCGTGCTGTGGCGAGATCGACCGGGAGCACGCCGTCCCCGTCGGGGATGCTCGTGTCTGCTCCGCCGTCGATGAGCGCGCGCACCACGTCGACGTAGGTGGAGGAACCGTCGCCGAGAACGATCGCCTCGTGCAGCGCCGTCCAGTTCAGGTCGTTGATGTGGTTCGGGTCGACACCGGCCTCCAGCAGGATGGCGATGGTCGAGAGGAGTCCGCGTTCGGCGGCGGGGATCAGTGCCGTGCCGCCGAAGCGGTTCGTGCTTGCGAGGTCGGCGCCGTTGTCGAGCGTCAGCAGGAGGATCTCGTCGTGTCCCCGCGCACCGGCGTACAGGTAGGCGGAGTCCTGGATGTCGTCCTTGGCGTTGACGTCCGCACCCGCGTCGATGAGAACGCGCGCCGCGTCGACGTGATCGGCCTTCGTCGCGGCGATCAGTGCGGTCATGCCCCCAGGCCCCCGTGCCTCGAGGTCCGCCCCGTCGTCGATCGCCTTCCGGACGGCGGAGGCGTCTCCGGACGCTGCGGCGGCGAGCAGATCGCGAGTGGCGTCGGTCATGGCGGACTCCTGGGTCGATGAGCGCGGATCAGGTGCCGACGGAGGCGTGGCCGACGTGCAGCCGGTCGCGGTCAAGAGCGCGATCGCGACGGCGCCGATCGACAGCATCCGTCGCGCACCCATGCATCCGGTATACCAAACGATGGGGAGTGTGCGGTGCTCGATCGCGCGGTGTCACTCGCGCGTGGCGGTGAGGGCCGCGGCGAATCGTGCGGCGCGCTGCTCGATGTCGGTCCAGTCGGCGTTCTTGATCGACGCGCCGTTCGCGAGGTCTCCGCCCGCACCGACCGCGACGGCTCCGGCGGCGAACCAGGCGGCGAGGTTGTCGGGGTTCACGCCACCGGTGGGCATCAGCGTGGCGTCGGGGAACGGTCCGCGCAGGGCGCCGAGGTACGACGGGCCACCGAGCGATGCGGGGAAGATCTTCACGACGTCGACGCCGAGCTCGAGTGCGCCCATGACCTCGGTCGGGGTCATGGCGCCGGTCATCACGACCCGGCCCGTTTCGAGCATGCTGCGCGTGAGGTGCGGCAGGGTGCCGGGGCTCACGAGGAACTCGGCTCCCGCGTCTGCAGCCTGCTCGGCCTGCGCGGCCGTGGTGACGGTGCCGGCCCCGACGTAGGCGGCGTCGCCGTGGCGGGTGATGAGCTCGCGGATGACGGCGGGGGCGTCGGGAGTGGAGAAGGTCACCTCGATGCCCGTGACCCC
>NZ_LSJW01000043.1:0-4692 GCF_001557335.1 Microbacterium sp. CCH5-D1 | reverse complement strand
ATGTCAGGCACGGAGACCCCTTGAGGTGGTGAGGCGGGCGACGAGCACGAGGATGCCGTCGAGGACGAGCGCGAGGATGATCACGGCGACGGTGCCCGTGAGCGCGTAGTTGAGGGCGTTCTTCGAACCGAGCGAGCTCAGGCCCTTGAAGATGTACTCGCCGAGCCCGGGGCCGGCGACGTAGGCGGCGATCGCCGCGATCCCGACCGTGAGTTGGGCGGCGACACGGATGCCGGTCATGATGACCGGCCAGGCGATCGGCAGCTGCACCGTGAAGAGGATGCGGGTGGGGCCGAGGCCCATGCCCCGCGCCGACTCGAGCACCGAGACCGGTACTTCGCGGAGTCCCACGACGGTGTTCCGCACCACCGGGAGCAGCGAGTAGAAAACGAGGGCGACGACGGTCGGCAGCCACCCGAGGCCGAGGACGGGGCTCAGGAGGGCAAGGAGGGCGAGTGACGGGATGGTGATCGCGACAGCGGCGGCCGTGAGCACGGTGGTGCGGGCGATGCGACGGTTGCGGACCAGGATGCCGAGGCCGATGCCGATAATCGCCGCGAGGACGACTGAGACGACGACGACGACGAGGTGATCGCGGGTGAGCTCAAGAATGTCGTCCGCGCGACGCGTGAGGAAGGCCATGAGGTCTTCCCAGTTGAATCCGGTCAAGAGGGCTCCTGTCTCGTCGTTGAGGCCGGTACCGGGGATGAGACTCACGGTAGCCTTTGTGGCCATTTCGTCAAAGAGCGTTGTGTATATGGCAACCGCTGACGCTACACTCTTACCGTGACCACCACCTCCGGCGGCCCTCGCCGCAATTCCTCCGGCCTCGGACGCGACATCGAGATCCTCGAGCTGCTCGGCGGCGACGAGGCGTTGCGCTCCGGCGGACTCGGCGTCTCGCAGGTGGCACAGCTCACCGGGCGGGACAAGGCGGTCGTGTCACGCACACTCGCGACGCTCGCCGAGACCGGACTCGTCGAACGCGATGAGGAGTCGCTGCGCTACCTGCTCGGGCCGCGGCTATACGCCCTGGCGGCGCACACGGCCACGTCGACGCTCGTGCACGCCTCGCGCAGCATCCTGCGACGACTTGTGCAGTCCACGCGCGAGACGAGTCACCTGTGCGTGCTGCGCGGCGGCAACGTGCTTACGCTGCTTAGCGAGCTGAGCCCGCACGACGTGCGCACGACCGGCTGGGCGGGCACCACCACGGCCGCGTGGCGCACTCCCTCGGGTCGTGCGCTGCTGAGCGACTGGGACGAGGAGTCCCTCGCACGCTGGTATGACGACCACGGGCAGGATCAGCCCCTCGTCGGCCGTTTCGACCAGGCTGACCCCTCCGGATTCCCGGTTCTGGACTCTCCCCCGCCGGGCAACTCTCCGGTGACGGATCTCGCGAGCCTGCACACCGAACTCGGCCGTATCCGCGAGCAGGGCTACGCGCTATCGGACGAGGAGCTCGAGTTCGGGGTGGTGGCAGCCTCGGCGCCGATCATCGACTTCACGGGACGTATCGTCGCAGCCGTGAACGTAAGCGCCCCGAAGGCGCGAATCGGGCACCGCCTTGAGGCGCTTGGCGCGCTCGTCTCGCGAGCTGCGCGCGAGCTGTCGACGCGTCTAGGTATGGTCTGAACTCGCCGAAGGCGACGGCCGCGACGGCCAGAGGTATTGAGGTCGATGCAAGCCTGCCATGCTCTGAGGTGTACCGCCCAGGCGGGAGTGGTGATGAAGGTTGAGCGTGCCTGCGCTGCGAGGATCTTCCTTGAGGGGCCTGGCTACTCCAACAGTCGGGCTGCCAGTGCCCGCACCTTGAGATCGACCGAATCGCGCAGGTCACGAACCGAGTCGCTGTCCACGGACCAGTCCGCAGGGTCGGGGAACTCCCACTGCACGAGCTCGCCGGAGACCGGCCCGGGTAGTTCCAAGCCCGGCTTCATCAGCACCACCACATCAGCGTTCGCGAGGTCGTCCGGGGTGACGGCGCGCGGTACTGCCGCTGATGTGTCGATGCCGAGGTCGTCGAGGGTCGCGGCGACCGCGGGGTTGATCGCGGCAGCGGGGTGTACGCCGGCGCTGTCTGCGATCAGTCGATCGCCAGCATGCCGGGCCAGCAGGTGCGCGCCCAGCTGCGAGCGTCCCGCGTTGTGCGTACAGATGAACAGCACGGTCTGAGGGTCTGTCACGTCATCCTTCTCTCCTCCGGCGAGACACTCGCCGGATCGTTGGTATGACACCAGGCTTGCACGTTGCATTGATAAGTGTCAATATAGACGCATGTCGATTCAAGAGGTTGAGCTGATCATCATTGGATCCGGGCCCGCCGGGTATACGGCTGCGGTGTATGCGGCGCGGGCGGGCCTTGCCCCTGTCGTGCTTGCCGGTTCCGTCACCGCCGGCGGTGCGCTCATGACGACCACCGAGGTGGAGAACTTCCCCGGTTTCGTCGATGGTGTCCAGGGTCCGGAGTTGATGGAGTCGATGCGCGCGCAGGCTGAGCGCTTCGGTGCCCGCATCCTTCTCGACGACGCTGTCGCGGTCGACCTGGCAGGGCCGGTGAAGACGGTGCGCACCGGATCGGGTGACACGTACCTGGCGCGTGCGGTGATCCTCGCCATGGGGTCCGCGTACCGCAAGATCGGACTGGCCGACGAAGAGCGTCTCACCGGCCACGGGGTCTCCTGGTGTGCGACCTGCGACGGCTTCTTCTTCCGCGACCAGGAGATCGTCGTGGTCGGCGGTGGCGATTCGGCGATGGAGGAAGCTCTGTTCCTCACCCGGTTCGCGTCGAAGGTCACCGTGGTGCACCGCCGCGACACGTTCCGCGCCTCACAGATCATGGCGCAGCGGGTGCTCGAGCACCCGAAGATCGACGTCGCCTGGAACAGCGAAGTGGCCGGCATCCTCGGGACGGACAAGGTCGAGGCGGTCACGCTGCGCGACACGGTCTCCGGGGCGGAACGCGAACTCTCCGTGACAGGGGTCTTCGTCGCCATCGGGCACGACCCGCGCTCCGAGCTCGTCGCGGGCTCCGTCGACACCGACGCCGACGGGTATGTGCGGGTCGTCCACCCGTCCACCCGCACCACCCTCGACGGCGTCTTCGCCGCCGGCGACCTGGTCGATCACACCTACCGGCAGGCCATCACCGCAGCCGGTACGGGCTGCGCGGCCGCCCAGGACGCCCAGCACTACCTCGCGGCCCTCACGGACACCGCGCCCGCATTCGATGCCCAGGAGGTCCTCGCATGAGTGTCCCGATCGTGGTCACCGACGCCACATTCCACAACGAAGTCACCGACTCCGAGATCCCCGTCGTGGTGGACATCTGGGCCACCTGGTGCGGTCCGTGTAAGCAGATCGCACCGCTTCTGAACCAGCTCGCCGTCGAGTACGACGGGCGGGTCAAGATCGTGAAGCTCGACGCCGACCAGAACCCGGCCACGGTGACCGCCATCGGCGTCACCTCGATCCCCACGCTGGTCTTCTACAACCAGGGTGCGCGCGTTGACATGCTCATCGGCGCCCACGCCAAGCCCGTAATCGCAGAGAAGATGGAGGCGCTCCTCGCATGAGCACCGCAACCGCACCCACCCCCACAACGACGACCCGCCGCCTGTCGACCCTTGACCGATGGTTGCCGCTGTGGATCGGACTGGCTATGGTCGCCGGAATCCTCGTCGGCCGCTTCATCCCTGGCGTCTCCGACCTCCTCGCACACATTGAGGTTGGCGGCATCTCTGTGCCGATCGCTCTCGGCCTGCTGGTGATGATGTACCCGGTCCTCGCGAAGGTCCGCTACGACAAAGTCGCCGCTGTCACCGGCGACAAGAAGCTACTCATCTCCTCACTCGCTCTGAACTGGGTCGTCGGACCGGCACTGATGTTCGCCCTCGCCTGGGCGTTCCTTCCGGATCTCCCCGAGTACCGCACCGGCCTCATCATCGTGGGCCTGGCCCGCTGCATCGCGATGGTCGTCATCTGGAACGATCTCGCCTGCGGCGATCGGGAAGCCGCCGCCGTCCTTGTCGCCATCAACTCCGTGTTCCAGGTCATCGCCTTCTCCCTGCTCGGTTGGTTCTACCTCACCGTGCTCCCCGGATGGCTCGGACTGGACTCGCAGGGACTGGAGATCTCGGTCTGGCAGATCGCCCTCAATGTCCTCGTCTTCCTCGGCATCCCCCTGATCGCCGGCTTCGCCTCCCGCCTGATCGGGGAGCGTGCGAAGGGCCGCGACTGGTACGAAGAGAAGTTCCTTCCCAAGATCGGACCGTGGGCGCTGTACGGCCTGCTGTTCACGATTGTGTTGCTGTTCGCCCTGCAGGGCGAGCAGGTCACCAACCGGCCGTGGGATGTGGCCCGTATCGCCCTCCCGCTGTTGGCGTACTTCGCCGTGATGTGGTTCATCGGACTGTTCACCGGGAAGGCGCTCGGGCTCGGATACGCCCGATCCTCCACGCTGGCGTTCACGGCCGCGGGCAACAACTTCGAACTCGCCATCGCCGTCGCCATCGGCACCTTCGGGGCCACCTCCGGTCAGGCCCTCGCCGGCGTCGTCGGCCCACTGATCGAGGTCCCCGTGCTCGTCGGACTCGTTTACGTCTCCCTGTGGGCGGCCCGACGCTGGTTCCACACCAACCCGTACACCGCTGAAAGGATGCCGTCATGAACGTCACCGCTGCGACCGACACT
>NZ_LSJW01000042.1:0-255 GCF_001557335.1 Microbacterium sp. CCH5-D1 | reverse complement strand
ACAGTGAACCTGGCGGACAAGTCGAAGATCGGCACCGTCGGTCCCGCTCTCCCCGGCGTCGGTGTGCGTCTCGCCGACGACGGCGAGATCGAGGTCCGCGGCATCAACGTGTTCAAGGAGTACTGGAACAACCCGGAGGCGACGGCCGACGCCTTCAGCGAAGGCGGCTGGTTCCACACGGGCGACATCGGCAGCTTCGACTCCGAGGGATTCCTGACGATCACCGGCCGCAAGAAGGAGATCATCGTCACCGCC